>NZ_JBPGXM010000081.1:0-17869 GCF_056755495.1 Leifsonia sp. KNZ12-8B | reverse complement strand
GGTGGAGGGCGTGGGTGCGACGGGCGCGGTGGGCGCGGTGGGCGCGATGGCCGCGCGCTCGATGGCGAGGCCGTCGCGGTAGCGGTCGAGATACGCGGCGAAGCCGGCGACGTCCTCGGGATGGGGAACGACCGTCTCGAAGGAGAACCCGCCGAAGACGTGGTCGCGCAGGTAGGCGTCGAGGCCGCCGGGCCGGCTCGCCTTGGCGTACGCGGCGAGCACCGCGATGCCCCACGCGCCACCCTCGGACGCGGTCTCGGCGACCGACACCGGCGCATCCAGGGCGCCCGCGAGGAACCGCTGCGCGACCCCGGCCGTGCGGAACATGCCGCCGTGCGCGAACATGCGGTCGAGCGCGACGCCCTCGTCCGCGAGCACGCGCATGCCGAGCGCGAGGGTGCCGAAGACGCCGTAGAGCTGCGCGCGGATGAGGTTGCCGAGCGTCAGGCGGCTGTCGGGCGTGCGGACGATGAGCGGGCGCCCCTCGTCGAGGCCGGCGATCGGCTCTCCCGCGAGGAAGTTGTAGGCGAGCAGCCCGCCGCCGTCGGCCTCGCCCCTCAGCGCCTCGCGGAAGAGCGCGTCATACACCGCATCGCCGTCGATGGGCGCGCCGGCGGCCTCCGAGAACCGCTGGAAGACGCCGGCCCACGCGGCGAGCTCGCTGGCGCCGTTGTTGCAGTGGACCATCGCGACCGGGTCGCCGGCCGGTGTCGTGACGACGTCGAGCTCGTGGTGGACGCGCTCGAGCGGGCGTTCGAGCACGACCATCGCGAAGATGCTCGTGCCGGCGCTGACGTTGCCGGTGCGGGGCGCGACGGAGTCGGTGGCGACCATGCCGGTCCCCGCGTCGCCCTCGGGCGGGCAGGCGAGCGCGCCGGGCTGGAGGGTGCCGGTGGGGTCGAGCAGCGCGGCGCCCTCGGCCGTGAGCTCGCCGGCCGGCTCGCCGGCGGTGAGCACCTCCGGGAGCAGCGCGGCCAGTGCGGGGACGCGTCCGGCGGCGAGGTCGTCGTACGTCGCGACCATGCCGGCGTCGTAGCCACCGGTCGCCGGGTCGATGGGGAACATGCCGGAGGCGTCACCGACTCCGAGCACCTTCCGGCCGGTGAGGCGCCAGTGGACGTACCCGGCCAGGGTCGTCAGATGGTCGATGCGCGCGAGATGCGGCTCGGCGTCGAGGACAGCCTGGTGGAGGTGCGCGATCGACCACCGCAGCGGGATGTTCACGCCGAGCAGCTCGGTGAGCTCCGCAGCGGCCGCGCCGGTCGAGGTGTTGCGCCAGGTGCGGAAGGGGACCAGCAGCTCGCCGGCCGCGTCGAACGCGAGGTAGCCGTGCATCATGGCCGACACGCCGATGGCGCCGATCCGGTCCGGGCGCACGCCGTGCTTGCGCTCCGCATCGGCGACGAGGCCGGCGTACGCCTCCTGCACTCCGGCCCACACGGCGTCGAGGGAGTACGTCCAGGTGCGGTCGACGAACTCGTTCTCCCACTCGTGGGAGCCGACCGCCAGCACGACCGACGGGTCGTCGGCGTCGACCAGGCACGCCTTGATCCGCGTGGAGCCGAACTCGATGCCGAGCGCGGTGCGGACCGTGTGGATGGCGTCGGCGGCGTTGGCGGTTGCGGCGGTTCCGGCGGATTTCGCCGCGTTCGCGCTGCCGGCGGCGTTGTGCGGCGTGGCGCTCGCGGCGGGCTCGCCCTGGGACATGGTGTTGCCTCACTCCGTTGTGACCGGTCACATGATGTTGCTCAAGAGTATGACGAGGGAGGGAGGCGGCGCAAGCCGCGGCCGGCGGCCGGCGGGCGGCGGCTTGGCGGGCGGCGACTTGGCGGGCAGCGACCGGCGTCCCGCGCCCGGCGTCCCGCGACTGGCGAGGTGCGACCGGCAGCGCCCACCCGGACGGCACGGCCTCAGGCGGACTCTCGCACCACCAGTTGCGGCGCCACCGGCTCGGCGAACTCGGGCGCTGCGCCGCCCTCGATCTGCTCCACCAGCCGAGCGACGCAGCGTCGGCCGAGTTCCGCGAAGTCCTGCCGCACGGTCGTGAGGGGAGGCGCGAAGTAGGCCGCCTCCGGGATGTCGTCGAATCCGACGACCGCGAGATCCTCGGGCACCCGCCGCGCGGCCTCGCGCGCGGCGTGCAGTACTCCGAGGGCCATCTGGTCGTTCGACGAGAACACCGCGGTCAGCGCCGCATCCGCGAGCAGTTCCGCGCCGATCGCCGCACCCGATGCCGCCGTCCAGTCGCCCTCGCGGGTGACGATCCCGGTGACGCCCTTCCCCGCCTCGGCGATCTCCTCGAGGAACCCGTCGTGCCGGGCACGCGCTTCGGACCAGTCGCCGGGGCCGCAGAGGTGAGCGATCCGCCGATGCCCCGCCCGGATGAGGTGCCGCGTCGCCAGCCGCGCGCCCTCCACCTGGTCGACGAACACGCCGTCGTCGCCCGCGAGGCCGGCCCCGTGCAGCGTCACCGACGGCACCTGGAGAGACACCGCCGCCATCGCCTCCTGCACGCGCTGCTGCGGAGCGATGATCACGATCCCCTCGACCGCCTGGGCCATCAGGTGATCGAGAGCCGCCTCGACCGCGGCGACATCCGGCCCGCTGGCGTGCGCCACGGTGACGAAGTACCCCGCCTCACGCGCCGCATTCTCCACGGCATCCAGGCTGGACGCCGGCCCGAACAGCGAGGAGGCCGACGCCGCCAGCACGCCGATCGTCCGGGACCTGGCTGTCGTGAGCATCCGCGCCGCCCGGTTGGGACGGAAGTTCAGCTCCGCCATCGCCGCCAGCACCCGCTCACGCGTATCCGGCCGGATGCTCGGATGGTCGTTCAGGACGCGGGACACCGTCTGCCGCGACACCCCGGCGGCCGCAGCGACCTCCCTCACCCCGGGAACCCGTCCGCCTTCGCTCACCCCCTCACCATATCGGCGACCGGTGCCGCGACCGGGGCCGATGCCGCGAGCGCGGCCGATGCGGCGAGCGCGGCCGATGCCCCGAGCGCGGCCGAGTACCACGAGCGGAGTCCGACAGCCCTCTCGCCCCTCTGACGCCGTGACGACTCCTACCGCCCCAGCCCGTCGGCGCCCACACTCAGTCGATGAGATCGCGTTCCCCGAGCAGCCGCAGCACCTCGCGCCCCGCGGGCGGGCAGCGATCCGCATCAGCGGTCGTCACCCAGTGCAGTTCTCCGACTTCGCCCGACGCGACCGGCTCCGCGTCCGTCTCGGACAGGAACACCCGCATGTGCACCAGCCGGCCCTCGTGCTCACCGTGGGCGGGCGTCCGCACCTCGAACAGTTCGCGCAGCTCACCCGCCTCCAGCGGCAGCGCGGCCTCTTCGAACGCCTCCCTCGCCGCCGCCTCCGCAGCCGTCTCACCAGGGTCGATCTTCCCACCCGGCATGTAATACACCTCGCGCGCTCGCGCCGTGACCATGAGCACCGACCGGTCCCGGATCAGAGCGATCGCAGCGACCGCGAGTGGAGGAAGCGTCATGCCACTCACGCTAGCCACCCCGAGACGCGACCCCTCAGTCCGCCATCAGCTCACCTCCCCTTCCGCCACCTGCCGCAGCTGCTTCAGACCCCGCTCGAAATCCGGCCCGATCAGCTTCTCCATGTTGAAGAACCGAGACCAGAACGTGCGTGGCGTCTCCATACGCCAGAGCACACGCGTCCCCCCGTCCTCCGGCGTGAGCACGAAGTGCAGCGCGTTCCGCGAGCGGAACGGTCGCGTGAACTCGAGGTCGATATCGACACCGTCCGGCCTGACGGCATCGATCCGCATCCGGCCGGCACCCGCCTTGCGGTTGCCCTCCCAGCCGTAGGTCGAGCCGACCGCGCCCGGCTCGCCCGAGTACTCCCGGCGCAGGTCCGAGTCGAGGCCCTCCCACGGCGACCACTCCACCCAGCGGGGAAGCTCGGTGACGTAGGGGAGGAGCACGCCGGCAGGAGCCTGGATGCGTGCGTCGCGCTCGACGACGATGGTTTCGGTCATGCGCTCACGCTAGCCACAGGCCGCACGCCGGGCCAAGAGCGCCAACGCCCCGAATCGCAGGCATTATCGGGCTCGGACGCCGTGGACCCCTCGCTCCGTCGCTGGCATGATCGACCGCATGACCGGACGAACGATGCTGCTGGACAGCGCCTCCCTCTACTTCCGCGCCTTCTACGGCGTGCCCGACACGGTGCGCTCACCGGACGGGCAGCCGGTGAACGCGGTCCGCGGGCTGCTCGACATCATCGCCAAGCTGGTCGCCGACTACGGGCCGGAGACGGTCGTCGCCTGCTGGGACGACGACTGGCGGCCGGCGTGGAGGGTCGACCTCATTCCGAGCTACAAGGCGCACCGTGTGGCCGAGAACGTTCCGGGAGGGGTCGACGTCGAGCAGGTGCCGGAGGCGCTGGTGGCGCAGGTGCCGATCATCCGGGAGGTGCTGAGCGCTCTCGACATCCCCATCGTCGGCGCTGCGGAACACGAAGCGGACGACGTGATCGGGACGCTCGCCACCCGCGCGGACGGCCCTGTCGACGTCGTCACCGGCGATCGCGACCTCTTCCAGCTCGTCGACGACGCCGCGGACGTGCGCGTCATCTACACCGCTCGCGGCATGAGCAACCTCGAGGTGCTCACCGATGAGAAAGTGGTGGCCAAGTACGGGGTGCTGCCCAGCCAGTACGCCGATTTCGCCGCCATGCGCGGCGACACCTCGGACGGCCTTCCGGGAGTCGCAGGCGTCGGCGAGAAGACCGCTGCGGCACTTCTGCTGGAGTACGGCGACCTCGCCGGGATCATCGCGGCGGCGGCGGACCCTTCCGGCGGCATGAAGCCGGCACTCCGCGCCCGGTTCGCGGCTGCGGCCGACTACCTCACCGTGGCCCCGCGGGTGGTCGAGGTGGTGCGCGATCTCGACCTTCCGGAGGTCGACCGCCGGCTGCACACTCCGACAGCGGAACAGAGGGAGGAGGTGGATGCACTGGGGGAACGCTACGGCCTGGGCGGATCGCTGCAGCGACTGCTGTCCGTGCTGGAGTGAGGGCTGCGGCCTAAGCGTCTGACGCGCGCTCGGCGTCCAGCGAGGCGAGGTAAGCGGCATTCCCGCGGAGCGCGGCCTCGTAACGCTGCACCTCGGCCGTCGGGAAGCGGTCTGCGATCACGGTGAGAACGGCTCCGAGGGCGGCGCTCGGCCGGCCGGCCGCATGCAGGGTGAGCGCACGGAAGAGGCCGAGAGACTCCGACTCGGGGAATGCGGCGATGCCCTCGTCGAACACGGCCAAGCTCTCGTCGAGGCGGCCGAGGTTGCGCAGCGTGCTGCCGTACTGCAGATAGCACTGCCGCAGCCAACGCCCCTCAAGACCCGCGGCCATCGCCCGCTGGTAGTAGCCGAGCGCGGTCTCCTCCTGGCCGGCGGTGTCGTAGGCGCCGCCGACCTCGTACAGCACGGCAGCGTCGTCCGGATGTTCCGCGAGCACGTCGAGGAACGCTGCGATGGTCGGTGCCATGTGGGCCCGATCCCGCGCGGCGAAGATCTCGTCCAGTCGGGCACGCAGGGTGGTATCGGTGCTCATCAGGCCTCCTCGCTCCACGCTAACAGTCCCGCCAACACCGCAATCGCCCGGGAGAGCACGCTGTCGGAAACGCCCTAATCCGGATCGGAGGTGAAGCGCCACAGCTCCCGCTGCGCCAGCAACGCGAGCTCTCGGAGCACATCCAGGTCGCTCTCGGTCTCGAGAGGATCGCGGGCCGAGCGACCGAAGACGCAGAGCGCTCCGATGCGCGTGCCATCGGGGGCCTCCACCGGATAACCGGCGTAGAAGCGCAGGTGCGCCGGGCCGGTGACGAGGTCGCTCGCCGCGAATCGGGTGTCGTGCTCCGCATCCGGCACGACCATGCCGTCGGTGGACCGGATGGTGTGGAGGCACACCGACTGCTCGATCGGGATCTCGCGGAGCGTGGCGCCGACGGAGGCGAGGGGCCACTCCTTCTCGGCGTCCAGCACGGTGAACATCGCGATCTCGGTGCCCAGCGTGCGGCGGGCGGTGCCCACCAGCCGATCGAGCTGCGGGTCCCGGGAGCGCTCGGCGAGCCGCAGCCGTTCGATCGCTTCGACCCGACGGTCGGCCGCGTGATCAGGGGCGCTTCGCGGCGGGCTCGGCGACCGTTCGAGCGCGAGGGCGACCCCGTCGGCGATGTGGCGGGCCCAGAACAGGTACTGGGCGGGTGAGCGATGCCGTCCGCGGGAGGCTGGAGGTCCGGGTTCCGGGAGTGGGATGAAGACGGCGCCTTCGTCCGCACAGGCGAGCCGGGCCTCCTCGTTGAGGCGGTCCGCACGGCGCTGGACGTGCTCGCTTCCCGGACCGTCGTATCCGCGGATCGATCGGATCGGCTGGGCGCCCAGCCAGAGCACCGGCCGATCGACGCCCCCGCTGGCCTGGCGCAGCAGAGTGCGGGTGCGCGCCGCCCACCGGTCGGGCCGTGCCGCCCGGAGCGAGTCGGCAACGGCAGCGCTGAGGATGACGGCGTCGTACCGGTCGAGGTCCGTCCTGGCCAGCATGCGGGCGAGACGGGCGACACCGGCGGAGGGATGCGGCAGCACGTCGACGACGCAACCGCGCCCCGTGGTGGACGCGAGCGCGCGGGCCAATGCTCCGGGGAGAGCGAGGTCGTGGCTGGCCACGCCCCAGCCCGCGACCGGTCCGGATCCGGCGAGGAGGATGCGGAGGCTGCGGCGTCCGGCGGCGAACGCCTGCGGCGGGTCGTGCGGGCGCGTCAGCCCGGCGCGGATCCTCGCCGCCCGCGCGCGCCAGAGGAACCGGGACGTCAGCGGCCAGCGGGCGGGCGGGGAGTCAGCGCGGTTGGGATGCGCCGCCGTGTCGTGCGGGGGTGCGGTCGCACCATGCGCCTGCCCGGTCGAACCGTGCGTCGGCGTGGTCGCACCGTGCGCCTGCCCGGTCGAACCGTGCGCCTGCCCGGTCGCGCCGTGCGCCTGCCCGGTCGCCCCCTGCGCCTGCCCGGTCACTCCACGCGCCCACGTCGACGCGCTCTCCCCCGGCGCCGCCTCCTCAGCAGCGCGGTCCACCACCCCGCGTCTCACCGCCTCCGGCTCCGCCTGCGGCTCCGTCTCCCCCTGCGCTCCACCCCGCGACGGCAGCGGTCGCGTCAGGGGCGGGGCGTCGGTGGGGTCCACCCATCGACCGTATCCCGCCCCGCGGCGTCCGACCACCGAGTCGGGGCGGGCGCGGCGCGGGGCGGGTCCGCCGATGTTCGCTTACGGCAGGATGTGGCCCGCCGCGCGGAACAGGCGGTACCACTCCTCGCGGGTGAGCGGCAGGTCGGACCCGGCGGCCGCGTCCCGGACTCGCTGCGCGTTCGTCGTGCCGAGCACGACCTGCATGCGGGCGGGATGGCGCGTGATCCAGGCGACGGCGATCGCGGTCGGCGTCACGTCGTAGGCGGCGGCGAGCTCGTCGATCACGTCGTTCAGCTCGGCGTACTGCTCGCGGTCGCCCAGGAAGACGCCGTCGAAGAAGCCCTTCTGGAACGGCGACCACGCCTGCAGGGTGATGTCGTGCAGGCGGCTGTAGTCGAGCAGGCCGTCGTCGCGGACGATCGACTGTTCGAGCCCCGCCATGTTGGCCGCCACACCCTGCGCGATCAGCGGGGCGTGCGTGATGCTCAACTGCACCTGGTTCGCCACCAGCGGCTGCCGCACCCAGCGCTTCAGCAGCTCGATCTGGCCCGGCGTGTGGTTCGAGACGCCGAACGCGCGCACCTTGCCGGCCTGCTCCAGCTCGTCGAACGCCGCCGCCACCTCCCCCGGCTCCACCAGGGTGTCCGGGCGGTGCAGGAGGAGGAGGTCGAGGTAGTCGGTGCGCAGCGCCTCCAACGACTCGTCGACCGTGCGGAGGATGTGCTCGCGCGAGAAGTCGAAGAACCCGTCACGGATGCCGACCTTGGACTGGATGATCACCTGGTCGCGCTCGCCGGCGGGCACGGCGCCGGCATCGCCGAACCGCCGCTCGCACGCGTGGCGCTCCGCGCCGTAGATGTCGGCGTGGTCGAAGACCGTGACACCGGCCTCCCGGGCGGTGCGGACCAGACTGCGCAGCTGCTCGTCGTCCAGCGACTCGATGCGCATCAGGCCGAGCACGATGTTGGAGGCCGGGACGTCGATCCCGGGAAGCGTGACCATTCTCATGACTACCATCATGCCTTTCGTCAACCCCCTGTCTGATGGCGGATATGCGTCTACCGTCGTCACTCCCGGACGAGTCGCTTCCGGGACGAAGGAGGCTCCCATGACCATGACACCCGAGGCACGAGTGGCAGTCGAGAGCTTCCGCGCCGAAGGGATGATCGGCGACGCGACGCGCCAGGACGCGAAGCGCGCCGAGACGCACACGGTCACGTCGGCGGCCGCCCAGGGCTCGGGCCTGCTGGCCAGGAGCACCCAGGCTGCCGGCACCCCGGCCGCCGTCACCCCGGCTACTGGCACCCCGGCGAGGACCACCGGCACCGAGGAGGCGGCGTCTCCGATCTCGAGTCTCGTCGCGGCGGGCCGCTCGCCGCGGTACATCGTGACGGCCCTGGGCCGCCAGTTCCGGGTGAGCGCCGAGATGGCCGCCATCTTCCTCCGCCAGGTCGAGCGCGTCGTCGAGGGCGACAGCTCCGCCCTGGTGGTGCTCCGCCACGAGGAGGGCGTCGAGCTCTTGCTGGTGACGGACGACAACTCGTTCAGCATCCACGCCCTCCCGCAGTGAGCACGGCCGGCCCGTGCGGGTCGTAGTCTCGACGCGTGGATGGGCGCGATGCGGGTGAGCGCGATGCAGGGCAGCGCGATGCGGGGCAGCGTGATGCGGGTCAGCGCGATGCAGGGCAGCGCGGTGCGGATGAGCGCGATGCGAGGCAGCGTGATGCGGGTCAGCGCGATCCGGGTCAGCGCGGTGCGAGTGAGCGCGATGCGGGTCAGCGCCATGCGGATGAGCGCAATGCGAGCGGGCGCGATACGAGTCAGCGCGATGCGGATGAGCGCGATCCCGGTCAGCGCGATCCCGATCAGCGCGATGCGGGCGCCCGCGCTCTGAACGACCGCGATGCGCGGGCCGTCACAGACGCCCGTGCGGCCTTCGCCGAGGCGGCCGCCCGGCTGTCCGCCAGTGCCGCGCGCGACGAGGTGCTCGCCGAGCTGATCACGGACCGACGGACGCTGTTCATCCGGCGGGAGCCCGCACTCCGGGCGATCGGCCGGGTGTGGCGGCTGGGCGTGCTGCTCCTCGGCGTGCCCGCGAACGGGTCGGACGCCGTGCGCCTCTATGCCACCGGCAATCTGATCCGCGCCACGCCGCCCGGGCGCACGCAGTACATCTCGAACTCGGCGGAGACGCGGAGGGCGTACCGTGCGGCGGCCGAGCGGGGGCACATCCCGCGCGGCGAGACGGTGAACTTCGACGCGGCGCCGATCCCGCTCGACGTGGAGGGGCTGGCCGCGTCCCGCGGTCCGCTGCTGCTGCGCGATGGGCGCGTGCTCGTCCGCTGGAGCGCGGCGACGACCGACGCGGACGCGCGCGACGTCCGCTCCTACCTGGACGAGCGGGTGGACCTGCTGGCCCACCCGCCCGAGGGCGCCTGAAACAGCGCCGACGCCTCCCGTCGCCGACAGCGCCGGGAGGCGTCTGTATCGGCGTCAGGTCGCGGGCGCCGCAGTCCCCGCACCGGTGGAACCCGTGCTGCCGGTGGACCCGGTTCCGGTCGAGCCGCTGCCGGTGGACTCGGTTCCGGTCGAGCCGCTGCCGGTCGAACCCGAGCCCGTCGAACCCGAGCCGGTGGACCCGCTGCCGTTCTTGCCGGTGATGTCGTCGAGCTTCGACGAGGCCTTGTCGGTCGCCTTGCCGACCGCCTCGCTCACCTTGTCGCCGACCTGGGATGCCGCACGACCGGCGAAGTCCTTGACGTCGCCTTTCACCTGCTGCACCTGGTCGGACTCCGAGAAGCCCTGCCACTTGTGCTTGATGTTTTCGTACGCGCCGCGCCCGGCGCGAGAACCGATGACGAATCCGACGGCCACACCCGCCGCAAAGATGAGAACCTTCATGCCCGGCACGGTACGCGCGCCCCCGGGCCTGCGACAGGGGGTTGCCGCGTCGGGCAGCGCTGCCGGGGAGCACAATGGGCGCGTGGCCGACTCCTCGACTCCCGCTCGCCCCTCGCCGGGGGCCGCGCGGCCGGGTGCCGCGGCCCGCGACGCCAAGACCCGCGGCACCGCACCCGCCGATCGCCTCGAGCACGCGCTCGCCTCCTGGGCCGCCGGCGCCGCGGCTCCGCCCGCTGCCGAGACGTTCTTCGGCGTGTCCACGCTGGTCCTCGTGGAGGGCGACAGCGATCGCGTCGCGGTCCGGGAGGCCGCGCGGCTGCTCGGGGTCGACCTCCACGCGTCCGGAGTGGCGGTCGCGCCGATGGGAGGTGCGATGAGCGTGCGTCGCTTCGTGGCGGCCGTCGACGGAGCGGACGGGCGCGGGTCGCTGCGGGTGCGCGGGCTCTGCGACGTCGGGGAGGTGCGGTTCTTCGAGCGGGCCGGGGTGGCCGACGTGTTCGTGTGCCGGCCGGATCTCGAGGGCGAGCTCATCGCCGCGCTCGGGGTCGCCGCGGTGGAGGAGGCGCTGGAGCGGGAGGGCGACCTCCGGCTGTTCCGCCGGTTCCAGCGGCAGCCCGCCCAGCGCGGACGGGCCGTGGAGGGGCAGCTGCACCGGTTCTTCGGCACGACGTCCGGGCGCAAGGAGCAGTACGCCCGCGTGCTCACCTCGGCGCTCCCACCGGAGCGGGTGCCGGGCGCCCTGAGGGGCGTGCTGGGCGCTTAGCCGGGATGCACCCGCGGCGTGCCGGCTCGCCCCACCGGGACGTGCGCATGGCGCGCGCAAGCGCGCAGCCCGACACCCTGGCACGGCAGCCGCGACGCACCGGCGCGGGCGGACGCACCGGCGCCACAGCTCCGCCGCCTCACCCCTCTCACAGCCCCCGTCTCACGCGGGCGCCAGGATCGCCGCGATCAGCAGGAGGGCCGGCACCGCGAACATCGTCGTCAGGAGGACGATGTCGCGGGCGACCGCGATGCCGCGGTCGTAGCGAGCGGCGAAGTTGAACACGTTCTGGGCGGTGGGGAGCGCGGCGAGCGCGACCGCGGCGAAGAGGGCGTGGCCCTCGAGGCCGAAGGCGCGCGCGATCAGGAAGGCGATCACCGGCATCGCAACCGTCTTGAGGATCACGCCGGTCACGATCTCCACCCGTCCGTGCCCGGCCTGCAGCGGGCGCGAGCCGTGCAGCGACATCCCGAACGCCATCAGCACGAGCGGGACCGCGGCGCCGCCGAGCAGTTCGAACGGCTGGAACACCGCATCGGGGACGGGCAGCCCCGTCACGTCGACGAGGATGCCGAGGACGGAGGCGATGATCATCGGGTTGCGCACCGGCTGGGTGAGGATCGAGCGCAGCGACACCGATCCACGGCCGGCGATGTCGAGCACGGTCAGCGCGACCGGCGCGAACACGATCAGCTGCAGCAGCAGCACGGGCGCCACGTAGGAGGCGCTCCCGAGCACGTAGACCGCGACCGGGATGCCGATGTTGTTGGCGTTGACGTAGCCCGAGCCGAGCATCCCGAGCGTCGTCTCCGGCACCGGGCGACGGAAGAACAGCCGCGACAGCAGGAGGTACAGCCCGCCCGACAGCACCGCTGCGATCCCGCCGACCAGCAGCTGCGCCGAGAACACGACCCGCAGGTCGGCGTGGGCGAGGGTGACGAACAGCAGCGCGGGGTTCGTGATGAAGAAGGCGATGCGGTTCAGGACGTAGCCGGCCGACGGTCCGCCGATTCCGGCGCGCCCCGCGAGGTACCCGACGAGGATGACGAAGGCGATGATCCCGAACCCGGTCAGCACTCCGCCCACTCCGCAAGCGTAGCGACCCGGCGGGACGCGTCGCGGCGCGGTGCAGCGGACGAGACGCTTGCCGCAGCGCGGGATGCGGGATGCTGGACGAATGCCGCTCGTGACCCATCCACCCGCCCGCGCCGCCTTCCTCGCAACGCATCTCGTGCGCGGTGAGAGCGGGGCGGAGTCGGGCCTCGCGTGGTTCCGCACGGACGCGCCGCACGAGGAGCTCAACGCCGTGCTCTGCGCCACAGCGGACCGGATCGACGACGCCGCCCGCGCGCTCGACGGCGTCCCCGCACTCTGGCACTCCTGGCCCGGCGACCCCGCGTACGACATCGAGGCCGGCCTGCTCGCACGCGGGTTCGCCTTCGTGGAGGAGGAGCCGCTCATGACGATGCCGCTCCCGCCGCAGGGGCATCGGCCGGTCGGCATCCTGGGCCCCCGGCTCCCCGGCCTCCGCATCAGGGAGGCCGACGCCGACCGACTCGCCGACTGGGCCCGCGTGTGGTTGGGGGCCGAACCTCCCGCGGGCGTCGTCACGGGCCTGCAGCGCGCCGGGGACGCGGCGCGCTACCTGCTGGCCGAGCTCGACGGCGTGCCGGTCGCGTGCGCCGCCGCGATCGTGGCGGACGGAGCTGTCGCAGTGGAGCACGTGGTCACGGCCGTCGGGCATCGCGGTCGCGGCATCGGGACGACGCTGACGGCGGCGGTCGTCGAGGCCGGATGGCGGCGCGGAGCGACCACGGCCGTGCTCACCGCCTCCCCCGACGGCGCCGGCGTGTACCGCCGGCTGGGCTTCGCCGAACGGGGGCGCGTCCGCCGGTTCAGCGCAGGGTGAGGCGCGCGACGAGCGCGATCCGGCCGAGGACGGAGCGGCGCAGGACGCCCCGCCTCACCTCCGCCGCATCGGCCCCCGCGCCACCCGCACGGCGATGGTGACCAGCAGCACGATCGCCGCCGCGGCGAACGCGGTGACGGCGACCGGAGCCGACGGGAGGTCGCCGGTCAGACGCGACACGCCGATCCAGGCGAGACCCCACGCCAGCGACAGCGCGGGCGCGATGCGGCCGCGGCTCCAGATGGCGAGCGACGAGCCGAGCACGGCGACGATCGCGAGCAGCGCGAGCGCCCAGGCGTGCGGGCTCCAGCCGAAGCCGTCGAAGCCGGCGGCGGTGAGCCAGGCCGTCACGTTCGCGACCGTCGCGACCATCACCCAGCCGAGGTAGAGGCCCATCGTGCCGTCGAGGAGGATGGCATCCGCGGTGGACTCCGCCGGATGCCTGCGCAGCAGCACGAACGCCACCGCCAGCACCGCGAGCAGCACGACGATCACCGCGACGCTGAGGCCGAGCAGACCGGCCTGCACCGACAGGATCCACGCGGCGTTGAGCAGCAGGGAGGCCAGGACCCACCAGCCGAGGATCCGCTGCCGTTCGCGCGCGGCCTGCGAGGGCAGCGCCTGCCAGACCGCGTACAGGACGAGGCCCGCGTAGATCACGGACCAGATGCCGAAAGCGGGCCCGGCGGGCGCGACGAGGGTCGCGTCCGGCCCGAGCGCCCCTCCCGCGACCCGGGGGATGGGTGTTCCCACGACGGCGCCGGAGCCCACGAAGGCGCCGATGATGGCGACGACCGTTCCGGCCAGGACGACGGACTGGCGCACCCGGTCCACGGCGAGCGGGTGGGTCGCGCCTCTGGTCAGCGTGCTCATGCGCGTCACGGTACTCCCGCGCCCGAGCCGGGCACCGCCACAGGTCAGGCGGACGCCGAGGGGACGCGCGCCACCACGATCGTGGCGTCGTGCTCGTCCGACGACTCGATCGCCGCCGCCAGCCCGGCCGCCGCGAACAGCTCCGCCGACACCGGCGCCTGCAGTGCGCTCGCCTCGATCAGCAGCGCACCGCCCGGGGCCAGCCACTCCGCCGCCCCGGCCGCGATCCTCCGGTGCAGGTCGAGGCCGTCCACGCCGCCGTCCAGGGCGACGCCGGGCTCGTGGAGGCGCGCCTCCACCGGCATGAGGACGATCTCGTCGCTCGGGACGTACGGCGCGTTCACCGCGATCACGTCGATCCGGCCGTGCAGCGCATCCGGCAGCGGCGCGAACAGGTCGCCCGCCACGACCCGCTCGGGCGGGAGGTTGAGCCGGGCGCTGCGGACGGCCACCTCGTCGATGTCCGCCGCCCAGACCTCCGCCTGCGGGAGGCGGGAGGCCACGACCGCGCCGATCGCGCCGGACCCGCAGCAGAGGTCGAGCACGACAACCGACGACTGCGCCGCCGCTGCGGCCGCGATCTCGACCGCCCGCTCCGCCAGGAACTCCGTGCGCCGGCGCGGCACGAAGACGCCGGGCAGCACCCGCACGCGCAGGCCGCAGAACGCCGCCCAGCCGAGGAGCGGCTCCAGCGGCTCGCCGGCGACCCGCCTGGCCACGAGCTCCTCCAGCGCGACCGCGTCTCCGGCGGCCGCCTCGGTCAGCAGCTCCGCCTCGTCCTCGGCGAACACGCAGCCGGCGGCGCGCAGCCGCGCGACGAGGGCGGGATCGGCCGGGGTCACCCGGTCATGCTAGCGAGCCCGCCGACGGACGAGACCCCGACGGGCGAGACCGCCGACGCATCAGTACGGCCGCTCGGCTCAGTACGGCCGCTCGGCGAGCAGCCGCGCGAGGTGCGCGGCGTTGTGCGCGACGCTCGCGTTCGTGCTGGCCACGGACTCCGGCGTCTCGTCCAGGTCCTTGTAGTCGACCGAGCCCATCGCCTCGCCGTTCCAGTAGGTGGCGCCCTGCGAGGGGATGCTGAAGCCCACGTCGTTCAGCGCCTGGAAGAGGTCGGCGATGATCTTGTGCGCGCCGTCCTCGTTGCCGACGACCCCGGCGATGGCGACCTTGCCCTCGACGAGCGGACGGCCGTTGTCGTCGGTCTCGGACAGCTCGGCGTCGAGGCGCTCCAGGGCGCGCTGCGCGATGGACGACATGTGGCCCATCCAGGTCGGCGTGACGATGAGCAGGATGTCGGAGGCGAGCACCTGCTCGCGGATGCGCGGCCACTCGTCGCCGTCGCCCTCGTCCACCTCCACTCCCGGCTTGATGTCGTAGTCGGCGAGCCGGACGGCCGTGCCCGTGACGTCGTGGGTCGCGAGCTCGTCGAGGAGCTGCTTGGCCAGCAGCTGGCTGCTGGACTCAGCGGGCGACGCCTTCAGGGTGCACACGAGGGCCAGAGCGGTCAGGGGTCGGGTGGCATCCGTCATGCACGCGAGTCAACGCGCGGCCCGAGCGGGAATCAACCCCCCGGGCCCCGACCTTGACCTCGCGGGAGGCTGCACGTACGAATGGGGTCATGAAGCGCATCCACTATGCGAGCGGGTCGCTGCAGACGGGGGATGCCATCGCAGAAGCGCTGGTCGCCTACGCTGCAGCGCTCGCGCTCAACAACGCGGCCGCCGAGGTGCGCGCTCCTGCCCTGCTCGAGAACGGCGAGCGGGGCGAAGTGCTGATGCTGCTCGGTCCGGCCAGCCAGATCCTCGTCGAGGACGGGGAGTCCGCCGACGAGCTCGTCGACGACGAGTTCGTCGCCGGGATCGAGGTCAAGACGGAGGAGCTCGGCCCGCGCAGGGCGACGTTCGTCGAGTCCGGCACCGAGGACGCCGAAGGCATCGACCTCGACTTCCTGTGACCGCCGGATCCGGCCCCGCCGCATCCGGAGTCGGCGGCGTCGCGCTCCTCGGGCTGGTGGAAACGGCAGGCCCGCGTACTATCGCAGCAGAGATCGACGACCGGGAGAGGGCATGCAGGTGTTTCACGTCTACATCGACGACCTGAGATTCACCTTCGTCGACCGCGCCCCCGTCGAGGAGCTCAAGGCCCGCGTGGTGCAGGCGAGCAGAGACAACGGCGACTTCGTCTCCGTCACGCAGTCCAGCCGCCCGCCGAGCGAGATCTTCATCACCGCCCAGACGCGCGTGCGCATCGAGACGGCGACCATCCCGCGCGAGCCGGTGGCGCACAACGGCGACACCGAAGAGGACGACGACGCCTTCTGGTTCGACTTCGACTCGCTCTCCTGAGCGGGTGAACCAGTCGGGAGGCCGGGCCCGCAGCCGCTGTTCGCTTCCTCCATCACTCCCGTCATCATCCGACGTCAAGCGGTTCCCTCACGCGCACGGAGGGAGGATGCTCGACGCATGCCGACGATCCCCGCGAGCGCATCGCTCTGGCTCGAGACAGCGCCTCCCATCGCGACCGACCACTTCGAGTGGGACGGCGAGTACGACACGGTCGTCGTCGGCGCCGGACTGACCGGCCTCTCGACCGCCGTGATGCTGGCGCGCGCCGGGATGCGCGTCGCCGTCCTCGAGGCGCGGAGCGTCGGCGCGGTCACGACCGGCAACACCACCGGCAAGGTGAACCTGCTGCAGGGCACGACGCTGTCGGACATCCGCAAGCACACCTCCGACCGCAACCTCTGCGCGTACGTCGACGGCAACATCGCCGGACGCGGCTGGCTGCTCGACTTCCTCGACGAGCAGGGCGTGGCGTACGAGGTGCGCGACGCGGTCACGTACGCCACCACCCTCGACGGGCTCGACCGGCTCGACGCCGAACTCGCCGCCCTCCGCGCGGCCGGGCTCGACGCGGCCACCGAGGAGCGCACCTGCGAGCTGCCGTTCGCGGTGGAGGGCGCCCTCACGCTCCGCGATCAGGCGCAGGTGCACCCGGTGGAGGTGCTGGCGGCCCTCGCCGCGGAGCTGCGACGACTCGGCGGGCGGATCGTGGAGGGCGAGCGCGTGACCGCCGTGTCGGCCGCCGATCCCGTGACCATCACGAGCACCTCCGGCCGGACCAGGGCGAAGCAGCTCATCCTCGCGACCGGGACCCCCATCCTCGACCGCGGCCTCTACTTCGCGAAGGTGGAGCCGCTGCGCTCGTACGTCGCCGCCTTCCGCGTGCCGGGCGGCATCCCGCGCTCGATGTACCTCTCGGCCGACTCGCCCACGCGTTCGCTGCGCGCGGTGCCCGTGGATGACGGCGAGCTGCTGCTGGTCGGCGGCAACGGGCATCCCGGCGGCCGCGGCGGCGTCACCTCCGACCGCGTCGCCGACCTGACCGCCTGGGCCGCGCAGCACTTCCCCGGTGCGGAGCGGACCCACTGGTGGTCCGCGCAGGACTACCGGTCCGCCAACCGGGTGCCCTTCGTCGGCTGGCTGCCGCGCGGGCGCGGACGCGTCTACCTCGCCACCGGCTACGCGAAGTGGGGGCTCACGAACGCGGTCGCGGCGGCACTCAGCCTGACCGCCGACCTGACGGGAGAGACGCTGGAGTGGGCCCGCACCCTCCATCATCGGGTCACCCGCCCCGCCGACCTCGCCTCCGGCGCCAAGATGAACGCCGCGGTCGGCGCCGCCGCCGTGACCGAGTGGACGAACGCCGAGACCGGTCCCGACCTCACCGGCGCCGCCCCTCCCGCCGAGGGGGAGGGCGTGGTCGGCCGGCACGGACGCGCCCCGATGGCCGTGTCGACCGTCGGCGGCGTGACCTGCGCGGTCAGCGCGGTGTGCACCCACCTCGGCGGCGTGGTGCGCTGGAACGACGCCGAGCGCTCGTGGGACTGCCCGCTGCACGGCTCGCGGTTCTCGCCGGACGGGTCCGTGCTGGAGGGACCGGCCACGCAGGCGCTCGCGGCCGTGGTGGGCGAGGGCGTCGGCGGCGAGGGCGTCGGCGGCGAGGCCGACGATCCGGCCGGTGAGGAGAACGGTCGTGATTTCACCTCGGGCGGGGCGTCTTCACAGGCCTAGTACAGAATCCGATATGGCAGTAACCTGGCGGCATGAGCACTCCTGACGAGAACACGCCGCAGCAGCCCGCCGCGGGCAACACTCCCGGCTCCGTGCCGCCGGTGCCCCCGGCCGCGCCGGTCCCGCCGGCAGAGCCCGCCCCGTCCGCCGCC
>NZ_JBPGXM010000080.1:0-17873 GCF_056755495.1 Leifsonia sp. KNZ12-8B | reverse complement strand
GTGGGGGCGCGGGGGGGGGTGGGGGCGGGGGGGGGGGTCGGGGGGGGGGGCGGGGGCGTGGAGCGGCGGGGGGCGGGGGGGGGGTCGCGGCGACGCGCGGCGGCCGCCTTCGTGTGCGCCGGCCGCCGCATCCTCCCGCTCTGAGAGAGGATGCGGCGGCCGCCTGAGGCTCGGACGCTACGCCTTGCGCATGTACGCCCGCACCGTGAGCGGGGCGAACACCGCGACGATCACGGCGGCGCCGAGGAGCGCGAGCCACGCGTCCGCGCCGAACGTGCCGTTGTTGGCGAGCTCGCGCACCGCGGTGACCAGGTGCGACACCGGGTTGATGGTCGCGAACCAGCGCAGCCAGTCGGGCAGCGTGTCCAGCGGCACGTAGGCGTTCGACAGGAACGTCAGCGGGAACAGCACCAGGAACGAGATGCCCTGCACCGATCCGGCCGTGCGCGCGACGACGCCGAAGAAGGCGAAGATCCAGCTGATCGCCCACGAGCTGACGATGACCAGCAGGGCGGCCGCGACGACCCCGAGCAGGCCGCCGCCCGGCCGGTACCCCATCAGGAAGCCGACCACGAAGGTGATCGTCGTCGCGATGGTGTAGCGGAGGGTGTCGGCGAGCAGCGCGCCCGAGAGCGGCGCGATGCGCGCGATCGGCAGGGACTTGAAGCGGTCGAACACGCCCTTGTCCATGTCTTCGCGCAGCTGCACGCCCGTGACGACGGAGGTCGTGATGACCGTCTGGACGAGGATGCCCGGGATGAGCTGCGGCAGGTACGCCTGCACGTCCCCGGCGATCGCGCCGCCGAAGATGTAGGCGAACATCAGCGTGAAGATGATCGGCTGCAGCGTCACGTCGAACAGCTGCTCGGGCGTCCGCTTGATCTTCAGGAGGCCCCGGTAGGCCATCGTGACCGTGTTGGCGAGCGTCTGGCGCACGCTGACGTGGTTCTTGAGGTTCCGCTCCGCGGGCGGGGTGATGGTGGCGATGGCGCTCATGCGTCGACCTTCTCTGCGTCGTTCTCCGCGTCGCTGCCGGGCTCGCCCGCGGTCTGGTCCTCGGCTCCGTGGCCGGTCAGGGTGAGGAAGACCTCGTCGAGGGTCGGCTTCTGGACCGACATCTCGCTGAGGTGGATGCCCGCCTCGCGGAACGTCACGAACAAGTCGGTGACCGCGTCGGCGTCCCGCATGGGCGCGGTGATGCGCGAGCCTTCCGGCGAGACGACGCCCTCCACGCCGAGCACCGTCAGGATGGCGCGCCGGGCGTCCTCGAGGTCGGCCGGGTCGGCGAGGCGCAGCTGCAGCGAGGACTCGCCGATGGACGCCTTCAGCTCGTCGCCGGTGCCCTCGGCGACCACGCGGCCGCGGTCGATGACGGCGATGCGGTCGGCCAGCTGGTCGGCCTCGTCGAGGTACTGCGTGGTGAGCAGCACGGTGGAGCCGGTGGAGACGAGCCGCCGGATGGTGTCCCACATCTGCGCGCGGGTGCGCGGGTCGAGTCCGGTGGTCGGCTCGTCGAGGAAGATGAGGGGCGGCTGCGCGATGAGGCTCGCCGCCAGGTCGAGGCGGCGGCGCATCCCGCCGGAGAACTTCTTCAGCGGACGCTTGGCCGCCTCCGACAGCCCGAACTCCTCGAGCAGCTCGGCCGACTTGCGTTTGGCCTCCGCCCGGCCGAGGCCGAGCAGCCGCGAGAAGATGACGAGGTTCTCGGTCGCCGACAGCGTCTCGTCGACCGACGCGAACTGCGCGGTGACGCCGATGAGCTGCCGCACGACCTGCTGCTCGCGCCGGATGTCGTGGCCGAAGACGAAGGCCTCGCCGGCGTCGGGACGCAGCAGGGTGGCGAGCATGGAGATGGTGGTGGTCTTGCCGGCGCCGTTGGGGCCGAGCACGCCGTAGACGGTGCCGGCGCGGACGCTGAGGTCCACACCGTCGACCGCGCGGTTGTCGCCGAAGACCTTGACGAGCCCGTGGGCCTCGACGGCCCACTCTGAGCTGCGAGTCATGGTGTCCTTCCTTCATGGATGGGTCCCGAATCGATCGGGTGATGCTGCGATGCTGCCGCGGCGCACTTGCAGGGCGCTTGCAGGGCGCTCACGCGGCGCTTACACGGGCCGCGGCGGGAGCGCCCGCCGGCTCACGCGGCGCGGGCGGCCGCCGCGAGCGCGGCCCTGTCCACGCCTGCGAGCTCCAGCGCCCGCGGCACGGTGCCGAGCTCCAGTCCGGCCAGCGCGGCGAGCACGTCGCTCGGCGTGGTCGCGGCGGCGCGGCCGCGGACCAGGCTGATCCGGTGCGCCCGGACCAGCACCTCCCGCGCCGAGGTCCCCCAGCGCGGACGGGTGACCCGCGGCGAGGCGACGAGACGCTCCTCCGGCACCGGCTCGACGCCCGCGGCGCGCAGCCCGGCGGTCCGCTCGGAACGCAGGGCGGCCTCCACCCGCTCGTGGTCGAGGCCGGCGTGCGCGAGGGCGGGGTGCACCGGCGAGTCGGGGTCGACGGTGAGGGCGAGGAGGAGGTGCTCGGCCTCCACGAGCGGGGCGTTGCGGCGCCTGGCCTCCTCGATGGCGGTCACGACGAGCGCGCGGAAGGCGCGCGACAGCCGCTGCCCGCGGACGGGCGCGGGCAGGTCGCCGTGGTGCGAGCCGGGGTCGGGCGAGCCGTGGTCGGGCGAGTCGGGGTCGGGCGGTGTGCGGTCAGACATGGCGTCTCCTCAGTTCGACGCCGGCGGCGGCCACGCGGCGGAGGTGCTTCTTGTGCACGGCCTGCCGGGTGACGCCGAGGGCGTCGGCGATCTGGCTCCAGCTCCAGCCGTCGCGGAGGGCGCGCTCGACCTCGGCGTCCTCCAGGCGGTCGGCGAGCTCGCGCAGCGCCACGACGGCCGCGAGACCGTCGGCCACGCCGCCGAGCGGGGCGGGAACGGGTGGTGTGGGGTTCATGCAAGCAACCTACGTTGCTAATCTTAACTTGTCAACCAGAGTTGCTTCGGAGATTTGGCGCAAATCGAGGTTTGCCGGCCTTCATGACCGAGATTCGGCGCAAATCGTGTCTGGTGCGCGCTTCGCTACGCCCACGGGCAGTTCCAGAGTTCCCGGCCGTCGCGCGCGCAGGATTCCCGCGTCTGTGCTCCTCTGCGCGCAACCGGCCCGCAGCCTCCGACGTACACTGAAAAGGTGACAGCGTACGTCTCGGCCTTCGACCTCTTCTCGATCGGCATCGGTCCTTCGAGCTCGCACACGGTCGGGCCGATGCGGGCGGGACGCGCGTTCGCCGAACGGCTGCGGGAGCAGGGCCTCCTCGACCGGGTCGACCAGGTCACGTGCACGCTGTACGGGTCGCTCGGCTCCACGGGGATCGGGCACGGCACACCCGACGCCGTCGTCGCCGGGCTGTCCGGCCTGGCACCCGAGACGTGCGGGCCGGAGCAGGTCCGCGGCGCCTGGGCCGACATCGACCCGGCGACCGGGCGGCGGCTCGCGCTCGCCGGCGAACGCGACCTGCCGTTCGGGAAGGACGACATCGCGTTCGAGCCCCGCACCCGCCTCCCCGGCCACCCGAACGCGCTCACCCTCCGGGCGTGGGGGCGCTCGACCGGCGGCACCCGCGAGGCGCTTCCGCTCGCCGAGGAGACCTTCTACTCGATCGGCGGCGGCTTCATCCGGCGGGAGGGCGAGGAGGCCGACCTCGCCGCCCGCGCACCGCATCCCCTCCCCTACGACTCGGCGGCCGAGCTGCTGGCGATCTGCGAGCGCCTGGGCCTCCCGATCTGCGAGGTGGCGCGCCGCAACGAGGAGGCGCTGCACGGCGCCGACGC
Organism: Leifsonia sp. KNZ12-8B; assembly: GCF_056755495.1. NCBI lineage: Bacteria > Bacillati > Actinomycetota > Actinomycetes > Micrococcales > Microbacteriaceae > Leifsonia > Leifsonia sp. KNZ12-8B. The sequence goes on along the minus strand of NZ_JBPGXM010000080.1, from coordinate 14,065 downwards.
CACCCGCGAGCGCCTCGACCTGATCTGGGGGGCGATGGCCGAGTGCGTCGCGCGCGGCCTCGCCGGCGACGGCACCCTCCCCGGCGGCCTGGGCGTCAAGCGGCGCGCGGCGGCGATGCGCGAGCACCTCGAACGCGTGCAGGACGAGCCCGGCCGGGCCACGGCGCTGGAGTGGCTGCACGCCTTCGCGCTCGCCGTCAACGAGGAGAACGCCTCCGGCGGCCGGGTCGTCACGGCCCCCACCAACGGCGCCGCCGGAATCGTGCCGGCGGTCGCCCACTACTACCTGCGGTTCGTGCCGGGCGCCTCCGCCGAGGGCATCCGCCAGTACCTGCTCACCGCGACGGCGATCGGCTCGCTGTTCAAGGCCAACGCCTCCATCTCGGGTGCCGAGGGAGGCTGCCAGGCGGAGGTCGGGTCGGCCTGCGCCATGGCCGCCGGCGCCCTGTGCGCGGTGCTGGGCGGGACGCCCCGCCAGGTGGAGAACGCGGCCGAGATCGCGATGGAGCACCACCTCGGCCTGACCTGCGACCCGGTCGGCGGGCTGGTGCAGATCCCGTGCATCGAACGGAACGCGATCGCCTCCTCCACGGCCGTGTCGGCCGCGCGGCTGGCGCTGCACGGCGACGGGTCGCACCTCGTCTCCCTCGACACGGTCATCGAGACGATGCGGCAGACCGGCCTCGACATGTCGACGAAGTACAAGGAGACCAGCGAGGGCGGCCTCGCCGTCAACGTGATCGAATGCTGAGCATCGGGCCCTGGCCCGCCGGTCGCGCCGCCCGGGGCGCTACGCTCGCAGCATGAGCCTGATGGACATCCCGTTCCACACCATCGACGGCGCCGAGACCTCGCTGTCCGCCTACGCGGGCAAGGTGCTCCTGGTCGTCAACGTGGCGAGCCGCTGCGGGCTCGCGCCGCAGTACGAGAAGCTGGAGCAGCTCCAGGAGACCTACGGCTCCCGCGGCTTCAGCGTGATCGGCTTCCCGAGCAACCAGTTCCTGCAGGAGCTGAAGACCGAGGACGCCATCAAGGAGTACTGCTCCACGACCTGGGGCGTGACCTTCCCGATGATGGAGAAGGTGCGGCTCAACGGCCGCAACGCCCATCCGCTGTACTCCGCGCTGACCACCCACCCCGACGCCGACGGCAAGGCCGGCCGGGTGACGTGGAACTTCGAGAAGTTCCTGCTCACCCCGGACGGCGCCGTGCACCGCTTCCGGCCGACGACCGAGCCGGACGACCCGCGCATCGTGGCGCTCATCGAGGAGGCGCTGCCCGCGGCAGCGTGACAGCGAGGGCGTGCCGGCGCGGGCGTGCCGGCTCGGGCTCACGCCCGGCGGAACCAGCGCCCGCCCACCCGCTCGGTCAGCCGCCACGACGCCACCTCGGCCAGCGGCCGGACGCCGGCGACGGTGTGCTCGGCGACCCGGAGCGCCTCCCGCTCGTGATCGGCGGTGAAGCGGACGGTCAGCCGCGCCTCCCCGCGGACGACGTCGACGCTGCTCGCCTCGACGACCGCCAGCTCGGCCGCCGCTGCGGCCGCGGACGGCTGCACGGACTGCGGGGCGACGCCGGGGCGCAGCAGTCCGACGGCGACGATGACACGGAACGAAGGCACCGCACGAGCCTACGCGAGGAGGCACGGCCTCCCGGGCGGGACGACGCCCGCCGCACCCGCCATGCGCGACGCGCGGGGCGCGATTGAGGGACCTCCCAGGACACTCGGTCGTATCCTCTTCAGGCAGACGGAAGGGGGTGCGCCGATGCACACCGAGCAGATCGACATCATCGGCACCGACGGCGGACTGACCGACGCTGAGCTGGCGGAGTTCGCGGAAGTGCTCGACCGGCGGCGCCACGACGACGTGGCGGAGGCGGAGCGGCTCGCCGAATCGGTGGGGGCGCTGCTCGCCTCGCGCTCGGAGTCGACGGCCGACGACGAACACGACCCGGAGGGGCCGACGCTCAGCTCCGAGTGGAGCCGCCTCCAGGCGTTGCGCGGCGACGCGGCGCAGGACCTCGTCGCGGTCGACGCCGCCCGCGAGCGGCTCGCTCGCGGCACCTACGGCATCTGCACCCGGTGCGGCCGCCCGATCGGCGTCGACCGGCTGCGCGCCCGGCCGACGGCCGAACTCTGCATCAGCTGCGCGATCGCCGTCGAGCGCTGACCCGGCCGGGGCGGGCGACGACGCGTCGGCTCACCTCAGCGAGCGGGCCGCGCGGTACACCGCCTCGGTGCGCGAGGAGGCGCCGACCTTGCGGAGGATGCTCGACACGTGCACGCTGGCGGTCTTGGCGCTGATGAAGAGGCGCTCGCCGATCTGCTTGTTGCTCAGGCCCTGCTCGATGAGCGCGAGAACCTGCTCCTCGCGTTCGGTCAGCGGCGCCCCGCCGGAGGTCCCGACGCTGCGCGGCCCCCGATGCGCCACCAGGGTGCCCGCCTGCGCGGCGATGAGTCCGAAGCCGCGCCGGTCGGCGTCCTCCCTCGCCTCCGCCGCGAACCGCTCGGCCTCCACACGATCGCCGGCCGCGAGCGCCGTACGCGCCGACCGCAGCAGCGCGTAGGGGTGGAGGTGCGCCGGCGCCAGCGGTGAGCGCGCGGCCTCCACGGCCGCCTCCCACGCTTCGCGCGCCCGCGCGAATCGCGTCGCGCGCTCGGCGCCGACGTCGGTACCGGTCGCTCCGCCCGTACGGCCGCCCGTGCTGTCGTGGGCGGCGCGCGCGGTGGCGAGTTCGGCCTCCACCAGCGGAGCCCAGACCGGGAACGTCGGCCAGTCGCCCAGATCGGCGAGCACCCGCTCCAGCCGCTCGGTCTCGGCGGTGACGTCGATGATCGCGACGGCGCCGGGGTCCGCCCCGTCCGCGAGCGCCGCGTCCGCACGCGCCCCGTCCGCATGCGCCCCGGCCGTGAGCGCGACGTCGGCGAGCGCCCGCCCGGCCACGGCGAGCACGGGGAGGTCCCACGCGGGCAGACGGCGGAACGGCGCGCCGCCGATCCCGCCGACCTCCGCCCACGCCTGCTCGGCGTCGCCTCGGGCGATGGCGACCTCGCCGACGATCCGCGCCACGCTGAGCCGGGCCTGCATCTCGGTGTCGGCGAGGATGCGCAGGCTCCCGCGCCAGCGGCGCAGCAGCTCCTCCGCCGCGTCGACGTCGCCGCGCCACAGCGTGAGCCAGACCTTGTTGCGCTGGAGCTGCGAGCGGAAGCTGGGCGGCGCATCGAGCGCGAGCGCCGCGTCGAGGAGCTCGTCCGCGCGGTCGAGCTGGCCGAGGGCGAGCAGGGGCTCCACGGTGTTGGAGGACAGCATCACGCCCGAGGTGCGTTCGACGCCCCGGCGGCGTGCCTCCTCCGCGCCCGCCTGCGCGATGCGGACGGCGTCGGCGAACCGGCCGACGCTGTGCAGCGCGTCGGACGCGTTGACGGCGTGCCGCAGCAGCGCGTTCGCGTCGCCGTCGGCCAGGGCGCCGGCCGTGTCGAGTTCGGCGAGGCCATCGGCGACCCGGCCGGCGGCGGTCAGCGAGCTGCCGAGGATGTTGTGGGCGACCGATCGCAGGGAGGCGGGCGCGGCTCCGGCCTCCGCGATCGCCTGGCCCGCCATCGCGATGGCCTCGTCGAAGCGGGCCGCCACCATGAATCGTGCCGCCAGCTCGGTCAGCAGGTGCGGCCGCAGCGGATCCCCGGCGGGAACGGACCCGGGCGGCACGACCTCCAGCGCCTCGGCGAGCAGCTCGGCCGACCCCGGGCGGTTGAGGTTGGAGAGGTACTGCGCCTTGTCGCGCAGCAGGCGGGCGTGCCGCGCGGGCGAGAGCCCGCCGGCGTCGGCCAGGGCGACCTCGACCAGCGCGAGCGCACGCTCGTTGTCTCCGGCGTTGCGCAGCGCCGAGGCGGTGCGGGCGATCACCGCGATGCGGTCGCGCCCGGCGAGCGCCTCGGCGTCCGGGACGCCGTCCCACATCTCGAGCACGCGGTCGCCCATCGCGGCGGCGGTGCCGTAGGCGTACGAGAGCCGCGCCTCGTCCATGCCCTCGACGGAGGCCAGGAACGCCCGGCGCGTGTCGTGCGCCGCGAGCCAGTGCGAGGAGAGCTGGATGGCGGAGCGCTGCGGGCTCGCCTCCAGGGCCTCCGCGTACCGGGTGTGGAACCGCGCCCGCTCGCCCGGCAGCAGGTCGGCGTGGATGGCCTCGCGGACGAGCGCGTGCCGGAAGGAGTACTCGGTGCCGTCCGCCGCCAGGACGTTGGCGACCACGGCCTCCCGCGCCGCCGCGTCGAGGGCGTCGGGCGAGCCGTCGTAGACCGCGAGCAGGAGGTCGTGCTCGACGCAGACCCCGCCGGCCGAGAGGAGGCGCAGCAGCCGCTGGGCGGGGTCGCTCAGCCGCTCGTAGCGCGCGAGCAGCAGCTCGCGGAGCGTCTCGGGCAGGTCTTCGCCGGAGGCCAGCCCGTCGATCCCGACGAGCTCCTCGACGAAGAACGGCACGCCCTCGCTCAGCGCGTAGACGCGGTCGACCGTCGCGGGCTCGGGCTCGCAGCCGAGCAGGCGCTCCATCAGCGTGGCGACCTGGTCGCGGCCGAGCCGCGCGAGCTCCCAGCGCGTGACCCGCCGCGTGCGCTCCAGCTCGGCGAGGTAGGGGCGCAGCGGATGCCCGCGCGAGACCTCGTCGCTGCGGTAGGTGAGCACGATCAGGATGCGGCCGCCCTCGGTCATCCGCACGATGAAGCGCAGCAGCTCGAGCGTGGACGAATCGGCCCAGTGGATGTCCTCCACGGCCAGGATCAGCGGACGCTCCGCCGAGAGCGTCTCGAACAGCACGGTCACCAGCTCGTACAGCCGTTCGGCGCCCGTGCGGGCCGGGACCGCCGAGTCGTCGGCCAGCTCCGGGAGCAGCGCGGAGAGCACTCCGGCGCCCGGGCCGGCAGCCGCCAGCACGGTGTCGAGCCCGACCTGCTGGATGAGCCGGCGCAGGACCGCGGCGAACGGCGCGTATGGCGCGCCGTCGCTGCCGAGGTCGACGCAGCGCCCGAGCAGCACCGTCGCCGAGCGCTCGGACTCGGCGAGGAACTCCGCCAGCAGCCGGGACTTGCCGATGCCGGCCTCCCCGCCGATGACCACGGCTCGCGGCTCCCCCGCCGCGGCGGCGGCCAGCTCGGCGCGCAGTGCCTCGAGATCGGGCTCGCGCCCGATCATCGCTGGGCTGGACGCCGGTGATCGCATGGCATCATCGTGCCACGCACCACCGACATCCGGGCCGGGTCGGAGCCCGCCGTCACCGGCGGGTGCCGGCGAGCTCGCGACCGGAGGCCGCGCCGGCCGGGAGGCCCTGCTCCCCGGCCGCCCCCGCGGGCTCCGAGACCCCCGCGCGCGCGCCCGCGGCGGACGCCGTCGGCTGCGCCGCATCCTGCTCGACCCCCCTGCGGCCACGACGCGTCCCGCGCACGGCCAGCGCGTCGCCGAGCCGCCGCCACCAGCGCCGCGCCGGCACCTCCGCGAACCGCTCGTGCACCACCCGGATCAGCTCCACGTCGCGCGTCAGCGCCGCCGCATCGCGGGCGGTCACCATGCTCTGCACGTAGTCCTCCGAGAACATCATCCGTCTGGTCCCCTCTGTTGCGCCGGGCCCTCCGCCCGACACCCTCAGACTCGTCGCTAAGGCACCCGCCCGACATCGGGAGGATGCCCTATTCCTGCCCCGTTCCTGCCCGCGCCACCGGCTCAGGCGCCGCTGAGGTGGGGGTTCACACGCCGGAGAACGCGGAGCAAGCTGGCGGCATGGCCACGATCAACACGCTGCAACCGCCGTACCGGGTCGGGTACTTCGTGGGCAGCCTCTCCGCCGAGTCCATCAACCGCACGCTCTCGCGCGCGCTGGTGCGCCTCGCCCCGCCGGATCTGGTGCTCACCGAGATCCGCATCGGCGACCTGCCCCTCTACAACCGCGACTTCGACGGCGACTTCCCCCCTGTCGCCCGCGAGTTCAAGGCGTCCATCGCCGAGCAGGACGCCCTCCTGTTCGTCACCCCGGAGTACAACCGCTCCATCCCCGGCGCGCTCAAGAACGCGATCGACTGGGCGAGCCGGCCGTACGGCGAGAACGTGATCGCGCGCAAGGCGACGGCGGTCATCGGCGCCTCGCCCGGCGCCATCGGGACCGCCGTCGCCCAGCAGCAGCTGCGCAGCGTGCTGAGCTTCCTCCAGGCGCCGCAGATGAACGCCCCCGAGGCGTACATCCAGGCGCGGCCAGGGCTGTTCGAGGCGGACGGGACCATCACCGACGAGGGGACGGAGGCCTTCCTGCGCAGCTTCATGGACGCGTTCTTCGAGTACATCGAGCGCGTGCTCACGGTCGTGCCGGCCGCGCGGTGAGACTCCACGACACCGACAGCGACCGCACGGTCGAGCTGCGGCCGGTCGGCTACGACGCCGACGACCGGGTGCTGGTCGACGCCGTCGTGGAGGACGCCGGGCGGCGCTGGGAGCTCGCGGAGCCGTGCCTGCGCGCCGACGAGGCGGACGAGCTGGCCGGCTGGCTCGACGCCCTCGCGAGCGACACCGGCGGCGGCGGCGACGGCGTCGACGGCGCCGGCTGGTCCTCCCTCGGCTTCAGCGGCGGCGTGCTCCCTACCGCCCGCCCTCGCGCTTGCGGTGCCGCTGCGCGATCGCCTGCTCGCCGTACGGGTACACCTCGGCGCGCGGGGTGCTGACATCGTCGAGGCGCGTGCGGAGGTCGTCCGGCAGGTCGAGGTCCGCCGCGGCGAGGTTGTCCTCCAGCTGTTCGACAGTGCGGGCGCCCAGGATCACCGAGGTGACCGCCGGGCGGTCCGCGAGCCAGCCGAGCGCCACCCGCGACGGCGTGCTGCCGAGCTGCCCGGCGACCTCGCGCACGGCGTCGACCACCCGCCAGGTGTGCTCGTCGGCGTTGCGCGCCTCCCACGCCTCCATGCCGCGCTTCGGGTCCTCGCCGAGCCGCGTCGCGCCGGTCGGCGACTCGTCGCGCGAGTACTTGCCGCTCAGCCAGCCGCCCGCGAGCGGCGACCAGGGCAGCAGCCCGACACCCGCGTCGAGCGCGGCGGGCACGACCTCGTGCTCGATCCCGCGGACCAGGAGGCTGTACTGCGGCTGCAGCGTGACCGGCGGTGCCCAGCCGTGCGCGGCCGCGACGCCGGCCGCCTTCGTCAGCTGCCAGCCGAGGTAGTTCGAGAAGCCGTAGTACGAGATCTTCCCCGCGGTCACGGCGTCGTCGAGGAAGCGCAGCGTCTCCTCCAGCGGGGTGAGCGCATCCCACGCGTGCAGCTGGTAGAGGTCGATGTGGTCGACCCCGAGCCGGCGCAGGGAGGCGTCGAGCGCGGCCCGCAGGTGCGTGCGCGAGAGCCCCAGGTCGTTCGGCCCCGCGCCCATCGGGAACCGGCCCTTCGTGGCGATCACGATGCCGTCGCGGCGCCCGTGGTTGCGGGCCAGCCAGCGGCCGATGATGGTCTCCGAGACGCCCGCCGAGTACACGTCGGCCGTGTCGACGAGGTTCCCGCCCGCGTCGAGGTAGCGCTCCAGGATGGCGTGCGAGGTCTGCTCGTCGGCCTCCGCGCCGAAGGTCATGGTCCCGAGTGCGTACTCCGAGACGATCGTTCCGCTGTTGCCCAGGTTGCGTAGCTCCATGCGGCCGACGCTAGCCCCGCACGGCCGGTTCGCCTACTGTGCGCTGCGTGAACGCCGCTGTGAAGCTCCTCATGCTCTCCGACACCCACGTCCCGAAGCGCGCCCGGGAGCTGCCGCCCGCGGTGCTGGCCGCGGTCGATGCGGCCGACGTGGTCATCCACGCCGGCGACTGGGTCGACGCGGCGACCCTCGACCTCCTGGAGGCCCGCGCCAAGCGGCTCGTCGGCGTCTGGGGCAACAACGACGGCCCCGAGCTGCGCCGCCGCCTGCCCGAGGTCGCCCACGCCGAGCTGGGCGGCCTCCGCTTCGCCGTCGTGCACGAGACCGGACAGGCGGCGGGGAGGGAGGTGCGGGCCGAGCGCGACCATCCCGACGCCGACGTGCTGGTGTTCGGGCACTCGCACATCCCCTGGGACACGGTGTCGCCGCGTGGGCTGCGGCTGCTGAACCCCGGCTCGCCCACCGACCGGCGGCGCCAGCCCGAGTGCACCTACCTGACCGCGGTGGCGCGGGAGGGGCGGCTCTCGGAGGTCACGCTGGTCCCGCTCCCCCACCGCCCCCTCCCAGCTTGATCGAGTTGGCGCGACACGCCGCCTCGCGACCGCCGGAGGCGGCGTGTCGCGCCAAATCGATCGTGCGGTCAGGGGAGGAGGAGCTCGCGCACGGTCGCCAGGAGCAGTGAACGGGCCTCCGGGGTGACCAGCCAGGGGGCGAAGCCGTCCGTCGACAGGAAGAACGTCCCGCGGGGCGCCGGGGCGGTCGTTCCATCGGCCAGCGCCGCACCGCCGCGGGTGAGCGCGATCACCGGCCGCCCAGACTCGGGATCGCGCGCGACGACGGAGGCGGTGGCGGGAGGCTCCGCCCACGTCAGCTTGCTGCGCCCGCGGTAGACCCGCACCTCGCCGTCGAGGCCGGCGGCGGCCGCGTGCTCGGCGTCGGCGATGCGGATGCGGTCGAGCGACAGCGGCACGGCGGCCGCGCTCGCGAGGCCCATCGGCACGAGGTGCCCCCACGCCAGCACGGGGACCTCGCGGCGGGCGACCGCCACGGCGTCGGCCTCGGCGGCGGTCCGGGTGACGATGACGAGATCGGCGTCGGGATGGTCGCCCAGGTGCGCATGCAGGCCCGCCGTGCGCAGGAACTCCGCCAGCTCGCGGTCGCCAGGAGCCGGGTTGGCGCCGGTGACGATCGCGACCATCGCGCTCGCCGCGGCCGGACGGCGCCGCTCGGCGGGTTCGCCGCCGAGGTGGTCGACGGCGCGGTCGACGAGCGCGAGCACCGCGCCGCGTACGACGTCGGCGAACTCGGCCTCGAGGTCGGCGCGGGCGGCGAGGAGGGTGGAGAGGGTGTCCTGGGTCGGCGCCGATGCCGGCGCCTGCGCCGATGCCGGATCGGCCGGAATGCCGCCCGCCAACACCCGACACGCCAGCACCCCGGCGCGCCCGGCCGCGCGGGCCGCGCGGATCCACGGCCCGAGCTGTCGCGCCAGGTCGTCCTGGGCGGCTTCCGCCGTCGTCTCCGCGAGGGCGGCGAGCAGCGCCTCCGCCTCGGTCCAGCGGGAGGCGGCGACCGCATCCTCCAGCGCGGGCCAGCGCGGCGCGGAGGGCGGCCACGCGCTGCAGGCGGCGACGAGCGCGCGCAGGCCGGGGTCGCCTCCCGTCACCAGGTCGTACGCCCGGTCGGCCGCCGCGGCCGGGGAGTAGCCGTCCGGATCGGCCGCCCACGCAGCGACGGTCGCGAGGGCGAACCGGGAGGGCGCGGCCTCCACCATCGGGTTCGCGGCGATGCCAGCGAGCCACCCTCCCCGGAGCGCGCCGCCCCCGCCGGTCCCGCCATCGCTGGTCTTGCCATCGTTGGTCTCGCCATCGCCAGACCCGCCATCGCTGGACCCGCCACCGCCGGACCCATCACCGCCGACGCTCCCGCCACCCGTGCCGCCCGCCGACCGCCCGGTCAGCGGCCCCAGGAAGACGCGCGAGCGGTCGAAGTCGTTGACCGGGAAGTTGTCCCACAGCACCAGGTCGCGGCCGTAGCTCGTGCGGGCGCGGGCGATGTCGTCGGCCGTGACCTCGCCGACCACGATGTCGGAGCCGGTCCACAGCACGAGCGCGTCGCCGGGCAGGGTCTGGTCGAGTCCCTCCCGGTACGGCGTCCGCTCGACGCCCGCGTAGTCGGTCGGGCAGAACAGCAGCGGCTCGTCGATCCCGGCCGGGAGCAGGGCGTCGCGGACCAGGCGCGTCGCGGTGTCGCCGTGCGCGCGGCCCAGCGCGAGCGGCTCCTCCATCGGCACGTCGTCGAACAGCAGCGAGAACGAGCGGACGCCCGCCTCCAGCAGTTGCCGGCACTTGGCGGCGAGGAGGTCATGCTCGGCGGGGTCGTCGTAGCGCATGTCGAGGCCGGGGGAGACGGCGTAGACGAAGCGCACCCCGTGCTCGGCGGCCGCGGAGGCCAGGGAGGCGAGGTCCGCCAGCCGCTCGTCGGGGTACGGCTCGCGCCACCGCTCGCGGTGCCAGGGATCGTCCTTGGGGGCGTAGAGGTAGTGGTCGAGTCCGAGCGGGGCGCCGAACGCGAACCAGGCCACCCGGTCCTCGTGCGACCACGGCTCACCGTAGAAGCCCTCGACCAGCCCCCGCCAGGTCAGCGGCCCGGCGGACGGGGCGTCGTGCTCGCCCTCGCCGCTCACCGCCCCCCTCCGTGCCACGACGACCACAGCTCGGCGTACGCGCCGCCCGCGGCGACGAGCTCGTCGTGGCTGCCCAGCTCCTCGACGTGCCCGTCGCGCACCACCGCGATCCGGTCCGCATCGTGGGCGGTGTGGAGGCGGTGGGCGATCGCGACGACCGTGCGGCCCTCCAGCACCCGGTTCATGGCGCGTTCCAGGTCGCGGGCGGCGGTCGGGTCGAGCAGCGAGGTGGCCTCGTCGAGGATGAGCGTGTGCGGGTCGAGCAGCACCAGCCGGGCCAGCGCGAGCTGCTGGGCCTGGGCGGGGGTGAGCACGACGCCGCCCGAGCCGACGACGGTGTCGAGACCCTTCGGCATGGCGGCCACCCAGCGCAGCGCGTCGACCACCCGCAGCGCGCGGGCGAGCTCGTCGCGGCCCGCGCCGGGACGGGCGAGCGAGAGGTTCTCGGCGATCGTCCCGACGAAGACGTGGTGCTCCTGCGTGACCAGTGCGACGTGACCGCGCAGGTCGTCGAGCGGGAGGTCGACAAGCCGCACGCCGCCGACCGTCACGCGTCCGGAGGTCGGCTCGGTGATGCCGGCCATCAGCCTCCCGAGCGTGGACTTGCCCGAACCGGAGGGGCCCACGATCGCGAGGCGCTCGCCCACCGCGAGGTCGAGGGAGACGCCGTGCAGCACCTCCACGCCCTCCCGGTACGAGTAGCGGACGTCGGAGGCGAGCACGTGCTCGTCCAGGGGGACCTCGCCGGTCGCGTGGCGGTCCTCCGGCACGTCGGCGACGCCGATGATGCGCGAGAGCGCGGTGGTGCCGACCTGGATCTCGTCCAGCCAGCTGATCAGCTCGTCGATCGGCGACACCAGCTGCATCGCGTACAGCGCGACGGCCGTGACCGCGCCGATGGAGGCCACGCCGGAGCCCACGAGGAACGCGCCCCACGCGATCACCACGATGACCGGCAGGAGGAACGAGATGTCGGTCATCGGAAAGAACCAAGACCGCAGCCACAGCGTGTACCACTCGGACTCGCGCCGCTCGCGCAGGGCGGCGTCGACCTTCGAGCGCTGCGCCGGCGCGAGACTCAGCGCCTCGATCGTGCGCACGCCGTCCACGGTCTCGCTGATCGTGCCGCCGAGGGTGGCGTAGGAGGCGAGCTGGCGCTGGTAGCCGGGGCCCGAGCGCCTGAGGTACCAGCGCGTGGCGACGACGAGGATGGGGACGCCCGCGAACATCCCGATCGCCACCGCCGGGTTGACGATGAAGGCCGCGACGATCGTCAGCACGGCCGTGACACCGGCGACGAGGATGCGCGGCACGCCGAACCGCACCGTCTGCGCGACCGACTGGATGTCGTTGGTCGTGCGGGCGAGCAGGTCACCGGTGCCTGCGGCCTCGACCGTGGAGAGCGGGAGGCGCGCGACGGTCGCGAGGAACTCCTCCCGCAGCGACGCGAACACGCCCTCGCCGAGCACCATCGACTGCCGCTGCGCGAATCGCGTGAGCAGCGCCTGCGCGACGATCGCCACGAGGAGCACGACGGCGATGGTGTCGATGCCCGCGCTGACGAGCGTGCCGCCGGTGACGCCGTCGATGATGACGCCGATGAGCGCCGGGCCGGCGAGCCCGGCGACCGCGGCGAGCGTGTGCAGCGCGAGCACGACCGAGAGCGCGCCGCGGTGGCGGCGGATCAGCCGGGCGGCGGTGGCGCGGACGGTCGCGGTGCTAGCGATCGGAAGCAGCATCGGCGTCTCCCTTCGAGCGCTTGTCCTTCTTGTCCTTCATGTTCTTCTTCGGCTTCTTCGGCTTCTTCGGCTTCTTCTTCGTGCCGGGCTGCTGGGCCTGCACAGGATGCGTCGCCGTCCACAGCGCGTCGATGGAGCCGGTCCACGCGGCGTCGAGGTCCTCGCCGTCGGCGGGCTCGGCGGCGCTGATCGTGCGCGAGACGATCGCGCGGTACAGCTCGCCGAGGTCGTCCTCCTGCCGCAGCAGCTCCTGATGCGTGCCGGTGCCGACGACCCGGCCCCGGCGGACGACCGCGATGGTGTCCATCCGGTCGAGGAGGAGCGGGCTCGCGGTCACGACGACGGTCGTGCGGCCGTCGCGCGCCTCCCGCAGCCGCTCGGCGATCTGCGACTCGGTGTGCGCGTCCACCGCGCTGGTCGGCTCGATCAGCACGAGCACCTCGGCGTCGGTGAGCAGCGCACGGGCGAGGCTGAGCCGCTGCCGCTGGCCGCCCGAGAACGTGCGCCCGCGCTCGGCGACGCGCTCGTGCACGCCGGACGGGAGGGCGTCGACCGTCTCGGTGGCGGCGGCGGCCTCGAGCGCGGCCGACACACGGCGGATGCGGCCGGTGGTGGTGTCGCTGTACTCCTCGGACCGCGTCGGCTGCACATCCAGCCCGTCGAGCAGGCGGCCGCCGAAGAGGTGCGGGTTCGCGTCGTTCACGACGATGCGCTCGCGCACCTCCCTCACCGGCACGCGGGTCGTGTCGACCCCGCCCCAGAGGACAGGCGCCTCGCGGTGCACCGCGTCGTCGAACCGGCCGAGCCGGGTCGCGATGGCCGCGGCCTCGTCGGGGTCGGCGTCGACGATGGCGGTGAAGACGCCGGGCGCGATCGTCACGCCCGACGCGACGTCCTCGATCGCCGAGCCGACGGGAGGCGCGTCCGCGACATCGTCGCGGTCGCGGGCGGCCGGCCGGGTGCGCAGCACCGAGAGCACGCGCCGCGCCGACACGACGCCCGCGGTGAAGGTCTGGGCCGCCTCCACCGCCGTCCGCAGCGGCAGCACGAGGAACGTGGCGTACCCGTAGAAGGCGGTCAGCTGGCCCGGCGTGATCGCGCCGTCGACGGCGAGGTGCGCGCCGAACCAGACGATGAAGACGAGGAAGGCGCCGGGCAGCAGCACCTGCAGCCCGTCGAGCCACGACTGCGTGGTCGCGACGCCGACGCCCGCCCCGCGCACCCGCTGCGACTGGCGGGCGTAACGGTCGACGAACTCGTGCTCGCCGCCGATTCCGCGCAGCACCCGCAGGCCCACGACGGTGTCGGCGCCGAGCGTGGTCAGCCTCCCGGACTCCTCGCGCCAGACGGCCTGCTTGGACCGGAGCGGGCGCAGCAGCAGCGCGAGCACCGCGGCGACCAGCGGCACTCCGATCACGACCGCGAGGCCGAGCGGCACCGACGAGCTCAGCATGATGACCGACACCGCGATGAAGGCGACGATGCCGCCGCCCAGCCGCGCCGTCACATCGAACATGGCGCCGAGTCGAAGGGAGTCGGTGTTCACGGTCGCGACGATCTCGCCCGAGGAGGTGGTCGCCGTGATCGCGGGCCCGGTCTCTGCCGAGTGGTGGCCGATCAGCCGGGCGATGCCGAGGGAGGAGCGCAGCCAGTTCGACACGGCCATCCGGTGCCGCAGCATCCCGGTCACCGCCTGGACGATCGCGACGATCAGCAGGGCGCCGCACCACAGCCACAGCCGCGCGGAGTCGCCGCCGACGCCCTCGTCGACCGCGCGGCCGAGCAGGTAGGGCCAGACGGCCTGACACAGCATCCACACGACGCCGAAGAGCACACCGGCGGTGAGAGTGGCGGGCTGCCGCCCGGCCTGCCAGAGCAGGAACCGCGGCACCGACGAGAGGTGCTTCTCGCTCGGGCGCACCGCGGGCGGCGGCGGAGAGGAGGGGGCGGAGGGATGCGCAGCGCGGGCGCCGGACACGATGGCTCCTTGGGAG
>NZ_JBPGXM010000079.1:0-17909 GCF_056755495.1 Leifsonia sp. KNZ12-8B | reverse complement strand
CTCCCCGCCCGGGCCTCACCACTGCCACACGCCCGAGTCGGGCAGCAGCCTCCCCTCGCGGATCGCGCCCGGGACACTGGTGACGTGGCGCCCGGCCGGCGGGAGCAGGACCGGCCCGTCGCCCAGGTTGATCACCACGCGGACGCCGGCGTTGACGAACGCGACGACCTCGTCGCCCGCCTCCTCCCACTCCACGGTCCCGCGGCCCATGCCCCGTTCTGCGCGCAGGGCGGTGCAGCGGCGGTAGAGGGAGACGGTCGACTCAGGATCGGCCAGCTGCCGGTCGGCGCTGAGCGCGCGGTACTCCTCCGGCTGAGGCAGCCAGGAGGCGCCGGTCGGGCTGAACCCGTAGGCGGGTTCGTCGCCGGCCCACGGCAGGGGCACGCGGCAGCCGTCGCGCCCCTGCTCGGCGCCTCCGGTGCGGTGGAACGTCGGGTCCTGGCGCGCACCCGCGGGCAGGTCGAGGTGGTCGGGGAGGCCCAGCTCCTCTCCGGCGTAGACGTACGCCGATCCGGGGAGCGCGAGCATCAGCATCGCCGCCGCGCGGGCGCGGCGCAGGCCGAGGGCGCTGTCCGGAGCGAGCGAGCCCGGCCCCGTCGCCGGCGGCCACGAGACGGCGTCCGGCAGGCCGAGGCGGGAGGCTGCGCGCATCACGTCATGGTTCGACAGCACCCAGGTGGTCGGCGCTCCCACGGCGTCGTTCTCGCGGAGCGCGGTCGCGATCGAGCGGCGGACGCGCGCTGCGCTCCACCCCACGGTCAGGAAGTCGAAGTTGAAGGCCTGGTGGAGCTCGTCCGGGCGCACGTAGCGGCTGAGCCTGTTCGCGGGCGCGACCCATGCCTCCGCGACCAGGACGCGGTCAGGGCCGTACTCGCCGACCAGCGACCGCCAGCGCCGGTAGATGTCGTGCACCCCCTCCTGGTCCCACATCGGACCGCGTGCGCCGCCGTCGACGATCTCGCCGGAGGGGCGGCCCCAGGCGGGCAGCGCGGCGTCCTTGATCAGCCCGTGGGCGACATCGACGCGGAAGCCGTCGACACCGCGGTCGAGCCAGAACCGCAGGACGTCGTCGAACGCCTCCACCACCTCCGGGTTCCGCCAGTCGAGGTCGGGCTGGCGCGCGTCGAAGAGGTGGAGGTACCACTCGGTGTCACCGGGCAGCCGCGACCAGGCGGGCCCGCCGAAGACCGAGATCCAGTCGTTCGGCGGCAGCTCTCCCGCCGGCCCGCGTCCGGGCCGGAAGAGGTAGCGTCCCCGCTCCGCGCTGCCGGGGGACGACTCGCGCGCTGCGGCGAACCACGGATGCTCCGACGAGGTGTGGTTGGGCACGAGGTCGATGATCACCCGGAGGCCGCGGCGGTGGGCCGCCACGAGCAGCTCATCGAACTGGTCGAGCGTTCCGAAGACCGGGTCGACGTCGCAGTAGTCGGCCACGTCGTAGCCGGCGTCGGCTTGGGGTGAGACGTAGAACGGCGAGAGCCAGATCGCGTCGACGCCGAGCGCCCTGATGTAGTCGAGCCGGTCGATGACCCCTGGCAGATCGCCGATGCCGTCGCCGTTCGCATCGGCGAAGGACCGCGGATAGATCTGGTAGATCACGGCGCTGCGCCACCAGTCCTGCGCCTCGGTCGAAGAAATAGTATCGATACACACGCTTCGAATAGTATCGTTACACAACGCGGGTCGACGCCCGCCCCCAACTCGACGAGGAGTGTCATGAAAGCACGAGGCATCACCATCGCCATCGGGATCGCCGCCATCGGCGCGGTCCTGGCCGGCTGCTCAGGGACCGGCGGATCGGGAGGCGGCTCCGACGCCGACTCCGGTCTCGACGGCAAGGGACCGATCACGTTCGTCCAGGGCAAGGACAACTCGAACGTCATCCGGCCGCTGATCGACCGGTGGAACAAGGACCACCCGGATGAGAAGGTCACCTTCAAGGAGCAGACCGACAAGGCCGACCAGCAGCACGACGACCTCGTCCAGCACTTCCAGGCCAAGGACTCGGCGTACGACGTGGTGGACGTGGACGTGGTCTGGACCGGTGAGTTCGCCGCGAAGGGCTGGCTGCAGCCGTTGAAGGGCGATTTCGAGATGGACAACTCGAAGCTGCTGGAGCCGACGGTCGAATCCGGTACGTACAACGGAACGCAGTACTCGGCCCCCCGCGCGTCGGACGGCGGCATCCTCTACTACCGCACCGACCTGGTGAAGGAGGCGCCGAAGACCTGGGACGAGCTGCTGAAGGACTGCGACATCGCCAAGGCGAAGGGCATCGGCTGCTACGCCGGCCAGTTCGCCCAGTACGAGGGCCTGACCGTGAACGTGGCGGAGGCGATCAACACGAATGGCGGCACCATCGTCGGGGACGACGGCAAGACGGTCGAGGTCGACTCCGACGAGGCCAAGGCAGGGCTCTCGCGGCTCGTCGACGCCTTCAAGGGCGGCCAGATCCCTGCCGAGGCGATCACGTACCAGGAGGAGCAGGGCCGGCAGGCGTTCGAGGCCGGCAAGCTGATGTTCCTGCGCAACTGGCCGTACGTCTACAGCCTCGCGAAGACCGACGGCGAGTCGACCGTGAAGGACACCTTCGGGATCGCGCCGCTGCCGGGCGTCGAGGAGGGCAAGCCGGGCGTCTCCAGCCTGGGCGGTCACAATGCGGCGATCAGCGTGTACTCCAGGCACAAGGCCACGGCGTTCGAGTTCCTGAAGTTCCTGCAGAGCGAGGAGACGCAGAAGTTCTTCGTGACGCAGGGCTCGCTGGCCCCCGTGGTCGCGTCCCTGTACGACGACGCCGACCTCAACACGCAGCTGCCGTACCTCTCGACCCTGAAGACCTCGATCGAGAACGCGGTGCCGCGGCCGGTCTCGCCGTTCTACCCGGCGATCACCAAGGCCGTGCAGGACAACTCCTACGCCGCTCTGAAGGGCGACAAGACGGTCGACGAGGCGCTGAAGGACATGGCCTCGGCCATCCAGACCGCCTCCGCCGGCTGAGCCCCGGCACCCCGGCCGGGCGGCGGGAGCTCCGCCGCCCGGCTCGCCCCGACACCTGTCTCCGTCCTCGATCACGTGGAGCCCGCATGCCAGCGCCCGCCGTCCTCGCACCGCCGCCGACCTCCCGCCCCCGTACCCCGCTGCGTCCGGGTGCGAGACGGCGGCAGCGCGAGCAGGGCCGCTTCGCCCTGTACCTGATCCTGCCGACGCTGGCCCTGCTGGCCGTCGTCATCGGCTACCCGGTCGTGAGCGCCGTCGTGATGTCGCTCCAGTCGGACGCTGGGCTCGACCCGGCGACCGGCCTGTTCGTGCAGGGCGGATTCGCGGGCTTCGAGAACTACGCCCACTGGCTGCTGCAGCGGTGCATGGGGCCGGACGGCGCGGCGATCTCCTGCCCGCCCGGCAGTCTCGGCGCGCAGTTCTGGAACGCGACATCCGTCACCTTCTTCTTCACCGTCGTGACCGTCGCGCTCGAGACCGTGCTCGGCGTCTGGTTCGCGGTGATCATGAACCGCGCGTTCCGCGGCCGAGGCATCGTGCGGGCCGCGATCCTGATCCCGTGGGCGATCCCGACCGCGGTCACCGCCAAACTGTGGTTCTTCATCTTCTCGGCGGCGGGCGTCGCCAACGCGATCATCGGGACGCAGATCCTCTGGACCAGCGACGAGTGGGCCTCCCGCTTCGCGATCATCATCGCCGACACCTGGAAGACCGCGCCGTTCATGGCGCTGCTCATCCTCGCCGGGCTGCAGATCATCCCTGAGGAGGTCTACGAGGCGGCGCGGATGGACGGCGCCTCCACCTGGCAATGCTTCTGGCGGGTCACGCTTCCGCTGCTGAAGCCGGCCCTTCTCGTCGCCATCCTGTTCCGCGTCCTCGACGCGCTCCGCATGTACGACCTCCCGGCGATCCTGACCGGCGGAGGTGGAGGCGACGGGCACGCGACGACGACCCTATCGATCCTCGTCGTCGACCAGATCCGGCAGGGCTTCAACGCGGCCGCGGCGCTCTCGACCATCACCTTCCTCATCATCTTCGGCGTCGCGCTCGTCTTCGTGCGCCTGCTCGGGACGAACGTGGTGCGCACCCAGGAGGCGCAGCAGAAGGGGGCGAAGGCATGACCGCCGTCCGCCGCCGCGCGGCCGCGCGCCGACGCAACCAGAGTGTCCGCACCGGTGTCCAGGCGATCGTGATCATGCTCTGGTGCCTGCTGCCGTTCTACTGGATGGTCGTGACGTCGTTCCGTGATGTCGGCTACACCAACGACAACACGCCGTGGTTCACGCACGTGACCCTGGACAACTACGTCACCGCGTTCTCCACCCGGCTGGGCAACCATCTCGGGCAGGCGCTGCTGAACTCGCTGTTCATCGGCATCTGCGTGACGATCGTGTCCCTGGTCGTCGGCATCTTCGCCTCGTACGCGCTGGCGCGGTTGGAGTTCCGGATGAAGGGCATCGTGCTCGGCATCATCCTGGCCGCCTCGATGTTCCCGGGCGTCGCGCTGATCACGCCGCTGTTCCAGCTGTTCACCAACATCGGCTGGATGGGCACCTACCAGGCGCTGATCATCCCGCAGATCTCCTTCGCCCTCCCGCTGACGGTGTACACGCTGGTGTCGTTCTTCCGGGAGATGCCGTGGGATCTCGAGGAGGCGGCACGTATCGACGGGTGCACGCAGGCGCAGGCGTTCCGCAAGATCATCCTGCCGCTGGCCGCCCCGGCGGTGTTCACGACCGCGATCCTGGCGTTCATCTCGTCGTGGAACGAGTTCCTGATCTCCAGCCAGCTGTCCTCGGACGCGACGCAGCCGGTCACCGTGGCCATCGCCTCCTTCACCGGCAGCCAGCCGCACCAGGAGCCGTACACGACCGTCATGGCCGCCGGCACGATCGTGACCGTACCGCTGATCATCCTGGTGCTGATCTTCCAGCGCCGCATCGTCGCCGGCCTCACCGCCGGCGGCGTGAAGGGCTGAGGGCCGGGGCCCGCATCGCGGACCCCGGCCCTCAGGACCAGCGGACCGCTACTTCAGCGGCCCGTACAGCGGCGCCGTCGCGCGGGCGTGGGTCGCCTGCTCGAAGGCGTACGCGAGGCCGATGATGCCGCTCTCGTCGTAGTCGCGCCCGAGGAACTCGAGGTTGACGTTCGCGCCGACGACCGGGTTGGTGCCGTCGGTGGCGATGGCCTGACCCATCGGCACCGTGATGGCGGGCATCCCGGTGTTCGGGCTCAGGCGCATGTTCGTGCCGATCGTGCCGTACGGCGAGCCGCTCGGGTACACCAGCGAGTCGAGCGTGTTGTCGTTCATCAGCTGGGTGACCGTGGCGTTGCCGGTCGCGATCGCCGCCGTATGCGTGCCGGACGGGCCGGCCCACGCCTGGTACTGCGCCTCGGTCACGTTGTTGCGCGACGTGTAGATGCTGTTGCGCGAGGTGACGTTGCGGCCGCTGGCCAGGATGTCGCCGATCGAGCGGGCCGTCACCTCGGGGGCGAGGTGGTTCTGGATGTAGACGTTCAGGTCGTGCTTGAACTCGTTCGTGCTGCCGCTGCCCTCGTTGAGGGTCGCGGTGAACGCGGCCGGAACGCTCGTGATCTCGACGACCGTCGCGCCCTGCGCCTCCAGCGTCGCCTTCGCGTCGGCCCACAGCCGGGCGACGGTCGCGTTGCTGCCGAGCATGGACGTGACGATGCCGATCCGCTTGCCCTTCAGGGCCGTGGGATCGAGCGCCGCGGTGTACGAGGCAGGCACGTGGCCGGTCTGCTCGGCGGTGATCGGATCGGCCGCGTCCACGCCCGTGACGGCGTCGAGGGCGACCGCCGCGTCGGTGACGCTGCGGGCGATCGGGCCGCCGGTGTCCTGGCTGAGTGCGAGCGGGATGATGCCGTCGCGGCTGGCGAGGCCGACGGTCGGGCGGATGCCGACGAGGGAGTTGTACGTCGACGGGACGCGGATGGAGCCTCCCGTGTCGGTGCCGAAGCCGATGCCCGCCAGGTTCGCGGCGATGGCCGCTCCCGTGCCGCCGCTGGAACCGCCCGCGGTCTTCGTGGTGTTGAGCGGGCTGGCGACGAGGAGGGTCTTGCCCGGGTCCTGGTACGACGAGAACTCGGAGACGAACCCGTACGCGAACTCGTCCAGGCTGGCCTTGGCGAGGATGACCGCGCCGGCCGCGCGGAGGCCCTTCACCATCGCCGCGTCGTCACTGGTCTGGTTGCCGTCCCAGCAGCCGCAGCCGCCGGTGGTCGGCATGTCGACGGTGTCGTAGTTGTCCTTCACGGCGATGGGGACGCCGAGGAGCATGCTCGTCATCCCCTTCTCCACCCGCGTGGCGTCGGCCTGGGCCGCGATCGTCAGCGCCTGCTTGTTGGTGGAGATGATCGAGTTGAGCGCGCGTCCGCCGGCACCCGGGTCGACCACGGTGCGGTCGAGGGCGGCGATGCGGTCGAGGTACTCCTGCGTGATCTTCACGGAGGTCGTCACGCCGGCGTTCATCGCGGCCTGCATGTCGAGCGCGGAGGCCTCCACGAGCTCGAAGGGCCCGTCGTCGTAGATCATCCGCTGGGAGAGTGCGACGACATCCTTGACCGTGATGACGCCGTCCGTGTCGGCGTCGGCCACCGCCACCGACGACCATCCCGCCGAGGCGCTGGTGTCGCCGAGGTGGTCGCTCAGCACGTCGAGGTCGGCCGTCGTGACCCGCTCGTCGCCGGTCAGGTCGAGCGCGGTGTAGTACGGCGCGAGGAAGGCGCCGGCCGCGGCCGCCGCCGCGGGGGAGGACGGCGCGGCGGCGGCGGGCGCCACCACGGCGCCGGTGGCGACGAGGGCGGACAGCGCCGCGACGGCGCCGGTCACCGCGGTGGCGCGGCGGGCGGTGGAGCGGCGGGAGGCGGTGCTGGCGGGCATGTCGGTGGCGCTCCTCAGGGTCGGACGGCGGGTCATCGGGCTTCTCCCTCGCGGCGGCGGAACACGACCAGGGCGACGAGGGTGCCCAGCGCGACGAGGACGCCCGCCACGATCAGGGACAGGGTGATGTCGGAGCCGGTGGAGGCGAGGTCGTCGGACGAGGCGACCGAGGGCGAGCCGGCGGTGCCGGTCGCTCCGCCGTCGCCGGTGCCGCCGCCCGAGGCGCCGCCGCCGGATCCACCGGGGGCAGGGGCCGTCGGGGTCGGCGTCGGCGTCGGCGTCGG
Source organism: Leifsonia sp. KNZ12-8B (assembly GCF_056755495.1). Lineage (NCBI taxonomy): Bacteria > Bacillati > Actinomycetota > Actinomycetes > Micrococcales > Microbacteriaceae > Leifsonia > Leifsonia sp. KNZ12-8B. Next base: position 10,724 of record NZ_JBPGXM010000079.1, on the reverse strand, counting down.
GGGCGTCGGCGCGGGCGCGATCACCAGCGCAGGACTCGAGGCCGGATCCGCGAGCGGGGTCACCGCGGAGGCCGGGTCGACCAGCGACAGCGACCGGACGGCGAACGCCGTCGAGCCCGCGGCCTTCGCGGTGAACGTCAGCGTGTAGGCGACGTCGCCCGACAGGGCGGGGGAGGTGCCGAGCCGCGTGTAGACGAGGTCGACCGTGCCGGAGCCGGTGTCGACCGCGTCGTAGCCGCCGGCGGTGACGACCGCGCTGCCGTCGACGTAGGCGACGAGCGCCGGGTCGAAGGCCAGCACCGCCTCGTAGCCGAAGACGTCGGTCGCGCCGGTGAGAGCGACATTGACGTCGAAGGTGTCGCCGGCGGTGACGGCGGCCGGGGCCGAGACGGTGACGCCCGCCACCGCTGGGGCGGCGACGGCGGGCGCCGCAGCGCCGACGGCGAGGCCGACGCCGGCGAGCGAGGCCGCTGCGACGGCGAGGAGGCGCACGAGGCGCCCGGGGGTGTGATGCATCGGATGGTGCCTTCCTCTGGAGGGGGCCAAGGGGGTCGCCGATGCGTCCGCCGTCAGCGGGAGGAAGGGGAGACTCGAGGCGCCGGGAAGCACGACCTGCGAACGGTCCAGTGCCGGCCTCGGGGGAGGGCCGGCGGCTGAGGAAGCGGCTCCATCGACATGGTCGACGTTATGCAACCGCTGTTTCGCAGAACAGGCGATCGTGTTTCTGAGGCGTTACACAGGGTCTTTGGGCGCCGGGACGTTACGTGCTCTGCCGCACGACGAGCTCCGTCGGCAGCAGCGTCACGCGCTCCACGGGCTCGCCGGCCAGGCGGCGCACCAGGACGCCGGCCATCGTCTCGCCGAGGCCGATGGACGGCTGGTGCACGGTCGTCATGGGCGGGGTCGCGGTGAGGCCGAAGTTGTCGTCGTCGAAGCCGACGACCGCGATGTCGCCCGGGATGCTGAGCCCGGCCTCGTGGATGACCGAGTACGCCCCGGCCGCCATCTGGTCGTTCGCCGCGAACAGGCCGTCGATCGGGCGGCCGCGGGCGAGGAGCCGGCGCATGGCGTCCATCCCCGAGCGGGGGGAGAAGTCGCCGTACTCGACCAGGGAGGTGTCGAGGCCATGGGCGTCGAGGGTGGTCTTCCAACCGGTGTAGCGGTCGAGGCCGGCAGGCATGTCCTGCGGGCCCGTGATCAGGGCGATGTTGCGGCGGCCGCGCTCCACGAGGTGCGCGGCGGCGCCGGCCGAGCCCGCCACGTTGTCCACGTCGACGAAGTACGACTCGCGCGCGGTGTCACTGACCGGGCGGCCGCCGAACACGATCGGGAGGCTGGCGCCGAGCTGCGCGTACGAGTGGTCGCCGGAGTGGTGCGAGACGACCAGCGCGCCGTCGACGTTCCCGCCCATCAGGTAGCGCCGCGTCTTGTCGGGGTTCGTCTCCGACGAGATGACCATGTTGAGCGTGTACTCGGTGTCGGCGAGGCTCAGCGCGACGCCCTGGACGATGGAGGCGAAGAACGGGTCGGCGAAGACCTTGGCCGTCGACTCCGGCACGACCAGCGCGATCACCTGCGTGCGGCGCGACGCGAGCGAGCGGGCCGCCCGGTTCGGCACGTAGTTGAGGTCGGCGATGGCGCGGGTCACGGCGGCCACGACCTCCGCCGTGACCTTGGGGGAGCCGTTGACCACGCGCGAGACCGTGGCACGCGACACGCCCGCGCGGGCCGCGACGGCCTCCAGCGTCGGGACAGGGCGGCTCTCGGTCTGCTCGGTGGTCATGCGGCCCCCTTCCGTCCGTGGTCCATGCTAGACGGGCGCCGGCGCCGAGCGGTCGGCGTCCGCCGCGCGAGCCGCCGCGATCAGCCGGGCGTAGGTCGCGCCCGAGTCCTTCACGGTCCGCTGCTGCGTCGTGTAGTCGACGTGCACGATGCCGAACCGCTTGGCGTACCCCCAGGCCCACTCGAAGTTGTCGAGCAGCGACCACACGAAGTACCCGCGCACGTCGGCGCCCTGCTCGATCGCCTGCCGCACCGCGTCGATGTGCGCGAGCAGATACTCCTCGCGCTGCGGGTCGCGGATGCGGCCGTCGGCGTCCACGACGTCCTCGTACGCCGACCCGTTCTCGGTGATGTACAGCGGCGGGAGGCTCGGGTACTCGCGCGTGAGCCGCACCAGCAGGTCGCGCAGGCCGCCGGGGTTGACCTCCCAGCCCATCGCCGTCGTCGGCAGGCCGCGCGACGGGAAGGTGACGAACTCGCTGCCGGGGAAGGGCGAGGCCTTCCGGCGATCCGTCGGCTGCAGCCCGGCGGGGGTGCCGGCGGGCAGCGGATGCCCGCTCACGTTGTCGTCGTGGTAGTGGTTGACGCCCAGGAAGTCGATCGGCTGCGCGATCACGTCGAGGTCGCCGTCGTGCACCAGCTCCTCGAAGCGGTGCTCGCGCACATCCTCCAGCACGTCGTCCGGGTAGGCGCCGAGCAGCAGCGGCTCGAGGAACATGCGGTTCCACAGGCCGTCGATGCGGCGGGCGGCGTCGAGGTCGACCGGGTCGGCCGGGTCGTTCGGGACGGCCGTCGTCAGGTTCAGCGTGATGCCCAGCCGCAGCGGCGAGCCCGCTGGGCCGCTCGCGCCTCCCGACGCCTCCCGCAGCGCCCGCACCGCGAGCCCGTGCGCGAGATGCTGGTGGTGGAGGGCCGCGAGCCCTGCGCGCGGTTCGGTGCGGCCGGGCGCGTGCTCACCCCCGGCGTAGCCGATGAGGGAGGAGCACAGCGGCTCGTTGAACGTCGTCCAGTGCGTGACCCGGTCGCCGAGCGCGTCGTGCACGGCGAGGGCGTAGTCGCGGAAGCGGTACGCGGTGTCGCGGTTCGTCCAGCCTCCCCGCTCCTCCAGCGCCTGCGGCAGGTCCCAGTGGTACAGCGTCAGCCAGGGCAGGATGCCCGCCTCGAGCAGCTCGTCGACCAGGCGGCTGTAGAAGTCGAGGCCCGCCGGGTTCACCGCGCGGTCGCCGGGCTTCACGCGCGCCCAGGAGGTCGAGAACCGGTACGACTGGAGGCCCAGCTCGCGCATGAGGGCGACGTCCTGCGGCATCCGGTGGTAGTGGTCGACGGCCGTCTCGGGGGTGTCGCCCCCGGCGATGGCGTTCGGGACGCGGGCGAAGGCGTCCCAGATGGAGTCCTCCTTCCCGTCCTCGTGCGCCGCGCCCTCGATCTGGGCCGCCGCGGTGGCGGATCCCCACACGAAGCCGTCTGGCCAGCGGAAGGTGTTCGTCATTCTCAACCTTTCACCGCGCCGGCCATGATGCCGGAGACCAGCTGCCGGCCGGCGAGCACGAAGAGGATCAGCAGGGGGATGGTGGCGAGCACCGCGCCGGCGAGCACGATCGAGTAGTCGACGTACTTCGCGGACTGCAGCTGGCTGAGCGCCACCTGCAGCGTCGGGTTCTGCGGCGCCACGAGCAGCGGCCAGAGGTAGTCCGTCCAGGCGGTCATGAAGGTGAACAGCCCGAGGATCGCCATCGCCGGCCGCGCCGCCGGGACGCCGACGTGCCAGAACGTGCGGATCATGTTGGCGCCGTCGACGCGGGCGGCCTCGATCAGCTCCTCCGGGATCACGTCGACCAGGTACTGCCGCATGAAGAACACGCCGAACGCGGTCACCAGCGTGGGCACGATCACCGCGCCGAGCGTGCCGGTCCAGCCGAACTGCTTCATCACCATGAACAGCGGGATGATGCCCAGCTGCGTCGGGACGGCGAGGGTCGCGATGACGAACACCATCAGCCCCTCCCGGCCGCGGAAGCGCAGCTTGGCGAAGGCGTACCCGGCGAGCGTCGAGAACGCAACGACGGAGATGGTGATGACGCTCGCGACGATGATCGAGTTGCCGAGCGCGAGCCAGAACGGGACGGTGCCGAGCACCTCGCCGACGTTCGTCCAGAACTGGCCGCCCGGCAGCAGCGGCGGCCAGGTGGAGGTCAGCACGGTGCTGTCGCTGGAGCCCGCGACGAACGACCACCACAGCGGGTACGCGCCGCCGATGAACACGGCGAGCAGGAGGCCGTAGGTCAGGAAGCCGGGCCGGCGGTCGATCCCGAGCGCCTTGCGCTTGGGCGCGCGCGGCGCGGGGGCGGCGGTGCGGGTGGAGGCGGTGGCGGTCATGAGATCTTCTCCTCGCTGGCGGCGGCCAGGGCGCGGGCGCCCTCGGCGGTGGCCGGGTCGGACTGCGGGTCGGATGCGGAGAGGCTGCGGCTCCTCGCGAGCCGGCGGGCCGTCCGTCGGCGGTGCACCCGCGCCTCGGTGGAGGCGATGCGCCGCGAGATGAGGAAGTTGAGGACGCCGAACAGCACGATCAGCAGGAACAGCATCCACGCGATCGCCGACGCCTTGCCGAAGTTCTGCCGGTTGAAGGCCATGTCCCACAGGTAGAGCACGGTGGTCTGGTACTGCCGCTGGGGGCCTCCCGGAACCGCGCTCGACGGGTTGAACAGCTTCGGCTCGGTGAAGATCTGGAGGCCGCCGATGGTCGCCGTGATGATGACGAAGATCATCGTCGGGCGGATGCTCGGCAGCGTGATCGAGAAGAACCGCCGGAACGAGCCCGCGCCGTCGAGCGCGGCGGACTCGTGGATGTCGCGGGGGACCGCCTGCATGGCGGCCAGCAGGATGAGGGCGTTGTAGCCCGTCCAGCGCCAGTTGACCATCGTCGCGATGGCGACGTGCGACGGGAAGGTCTGCGTCTTCCACATCACCGGGTCGAGACCGACCGCCTGCAGCAGGTTGTTGATGAGGCCGTACTTCTCGTCGAAGGCGCTCGAGAAGATGAGGGTGACGGCGACCGGCGTGACGACGTACGGCAGCAGCACGCTCATCCGCCAGAAGGTCTTGGCCCGCAGATTCTGGTCCAGGATCGCCGCGATGAAGACGGCCGCGATCAGCTGCGGGATGGCCGACAGCAGGAAGATGCTGACGGTGTTGAACAGCGAGTTCCAGAAGAACGGGTCCTGGAGCTCGGCGACGTAGTTGCCGAAGCCGACCCACTCGCCGGGGCCGGTCAGCAGGTTCCACTTGTTGAGCGACACGACGAACGTGTAGATCAGCGGGAACAGGCCGACGAGCCCGAACAGGATGAAGAACGGGGCGACGTAGAAGTACGGGGACGCCTTCACGTCGAAGCGGCTGAGGCGCTGCCGGAAGGTCAGCGCTTGGCGGGTCTGCCGATCGCGCCGCGACGAGGAGGCGGCGGGAGCGGCGTCCCTGGTGGCGGTGGTGGTCATGGCGGTTCTCCCGTGGTGCGGGCCCCCGCCGCGCGCGTTCGGCGGCGGGGGCCCGGGTGCGGATGCTGGGTTACTTGTTGACGACCAGCTGGTTCAGCAGGTCCATGGCGTTGGCCCACGCCTGGTCGCCGTCCGCCTTGCCGGAGTCGAGCTCCTGCACCGAGGGGCCGAACACCTGCGACTGGATCACCGAGTCGTCCGGACCCTTGAACTGGGCGACGACGCCCTTCGCGCGCTCGCCGAGGATCTGGCCGACCGGCGCGTTGTTGAAGAACTTCGTCAGGTCGCTCTCACCGGTGACGCCGGCGTCGGTCTGGGCCTCGGTGACCGACGGGAAGGTGCCGGCGGCCTGGAAGGTCTCGACCTGCGACTTCGCGGTGGTCAGCCAGGCGGCGAGCTCCGCCGCCTCCTTCGGGTGCTTCGACTGCTTCGGCACGGTCAGGAACGAGCCGCCCCAGTTGGCCGCGCCGCCCGGGAACACGTTGGCGAAGTCCCAGCCGGTCGTGGCGTCGCCGCCGCCGGCCTCGACCTGGCCCTTGACCACACCGAGCATCCAGCCCGGGCAGACGAAGGTCGCGAACGATCCGTCGGTGAACGCCTTGCCCTTGCCCCAGTCCCACTGGGTCTGGTTGGAGGACAGGCCCGCCTCGGCGCCTGCGGCCAGCTTGCTCCACAGCGCCTTCAGGTCGGCGTTGTCCTCGATGTTGAGCTTGCCGTCCTTGGTGTAGTAGCCCTCCTCCTGCTGGTTCACCATCGCGTTCCAGATGAAGCCGGACTGGTCGTACCAGGGCTTGCCGGTGGCGGCGTGGTATTGCTCGCCGACCTTGAAGAAGTCGTCCCAGGTGGCGTTCTCGCCGCCGAACAGCTGGGCGACCGCCTCGCGGTCGCTGGGCAGGCCGGCCGCGGCGAACAGCTTGCCGTTGTAGCAGAGGCCCTCGGGGCCGATGTCGGTGCCGTAGCCGATGATCCGGCCGTCCTTGTCGGTGGCCTGCTTGAGCTTCCAGTCGACCCAGCGGTCCTTGATCGTGTCGGCTCCGTAGTCCTTGAGGTCGTTGAACTGGTCGCTGACCTGCATGACCTTGCTGAGCCAGCCCTCTTCGACCGCCTGGACGTCGGGGAGGCCGCTGCCGGCCGCCTGCTTCGTCTGCCAGTCGGTCAGGGCGTTGTCGCCGGTGTCGATGTTGGTGGCCTTGATCGTGACGTTCGGGTGCTCCTTCTCGTACTGCGAGTAGAGCTTGTCGAAGCCCATCGTGCCGAACGTCGTGACGGTCAGTGTGATGGGGTCCGAGCTGCTCCCGCCACCGCTGCCGTTCGACGAGCATCCGGCGGCGAGGAGGGCGATGGACGCCGCGCCGGCGATGGCGGCGGCGACCGTGGTGCGTCGTGAAAGCTTCACGGGTCACTCCCTTGTGCGTGTGTTGTGCTTGGGTCCGGTGAGCGCGTGGGAGCGCTCTCATGCGGCAAGCTGTGAGAGCGCTCTCACGCGTTGTGCACGACTGTAGAGCGCTTCGGCTGCCCCTGTCAAGCAGCAAATGATCGCGCTCTCATCGTTGAGCTGGCGCGGATTGCGGATTCGAGCTCAGCTGGTGGCGCGCGGACTCACGAAGGTCTGGCGATGCCGGCGCGGACCGCTCTCGGACGCCGGGATGGGGCCGAATGCGCTCAGCGCGGGGAGCCGGCGCAGCACGGGCATCCCGATCGCGTTCCAGACGCCCGCCGCGCCCAACGCGACGCTCGCGGCGAGGGCGGCGCCGGCGACGACGTCGGTCGGGTAGTGGGCACCCGCGTACACGCGCGAGGCAGCCACGATCAGGACCACGACCGCACCCACCCCGGCCACCGCGGGCCGGCTGCGGCGCGCCAGCAGGGCGCAGCCGATGACGACCGCCGTGGCCACGGCCGTGTGACTGCTCGGGAAGCTGTCGTCGCGGACATGGGAGGCGATGGCCTGGTCCATCGCGGCCGTGGAGGGGCGGGGCCGCGGGAAGAGCAGCGTGAGCGGTGACACGGCCAGCAGTGCCGGCGCCATCACGACGGCTGTGGCGACTGCGTTCACGGGCGCCCGGGCGATGAACAGCTGCGCCGCGAACAGGCCGAGCAGCACCAGGGTGCCGGCGGGAGGGGAGAAGGCGAAGGCGATGCCGAGAGCCAGCGCGTCGAGCGCCGGCGTCCGCAGGTCGCCCAGACTCGCGACGAGGGTCGCCTCCAGCTCGGTCACGGCCGGCACGAGTGCGATGCCCGCACCGAGGAACAGCACCAGCAGGAGGCCGTTCAGCGCGAGCGGGATCCAGGCGGCGGGCACGGGGATGCGGGCCAGGCGGGTGCGGTCGGCCAGGCGGGTGCGGTCGGCCATGCGGGTGGAGCGGGCGGTGTCCGGCACGGGGTCCTCCGGAGGCGATGTCGGGTGCGCCGCGGACGCGTGTCGGCGGCGACATCCAATCTAGCATCCGAAATATCACACGCGTTCAGGTGGTGCCCAGCAATGACGGAGGCCGCCGTCCCACTGGGACGACGGCCTCCGTCGATGACCTGTGCGCTACTCCGTCGCGGGCCGCGGCCGCTGCGCGCGCGTGGAGGCGGTGTCGGCGCCCGGCTCGATGAGCGCACCGACCTCGCCGGCGGCGCGGTTCGCCAGGATGCCGACGTCGTCGCTCTCCTCCGCGCGGCGGGCCGCCTCGTCGGCGGCGTCGTCAGCAGCCTCCTGCAGCGCCGACTTGGCTCGCAGCGGCGGCGTGCGGAAGAACCACGTCAGCACGAACGCGATCAGCACGACGATCATCGCGACCCAGTAGACCTGCACGGCCGAGGCGTTGAAGCCCACGAGGAACGGCTTGGCGAGCCGGTCGTCCGCCGCGTTCAGGAACGACGTGTCGTCGAGGCTCGAGCCGGTGGTGGCGCCGGCTCCGGCCGTGTCGAGCTGCTCGCGCACCTGCGGCACGGCCTTCTCGACGACCGCTTCGCGCTGGGCCGCGTTCGAGAAGTCGATCGGCTCGGCCGGGACCTGCTGCTCGGCGACATCCTGCGGGATGCCCTGCGCGACGAGCTGCTTGACGCCCGCGGCGTGCGCGGCGGCCTGCGCGTTCTTCTCGATCGGCTCGGTGAACTTGACGTAGATCGTCTCCATGATCTGCTTGTTCTCCGGCGCCGTCGCGACCGACGGGGTCAATGCGGCGTCGAGCGCGGAGGTCAGCGTCGGCGTGTCCGTGAGCGAGCCCTTGATGTTCGACGGGAACACCGTGAAGAGCAGGGAGAGCAGCACGGCGGTGCCCACCGTTCCACCGATCTGCCGGAAGAACGTGGAGGCGCTGGTCGCGACGCCCATGTCCTGCAGGCCCACCGAATTCTGGCTGGCGATGGTCAGGGTCTGCATCAGCTGGCCGAGGCCCAGGCCGATCAGCAGCATCGCGCCCGCGATGAACCAGTACGAGCTGTCGTACTTGAGGAACGTCAGGTAGAAGAACCCGCCCGACAGCAGGGCCGTGCCGATGATCGGGAACTGCCGGTAGCGGCCCGTGCGCGAGATGATCTGGCCGGACGCGATCGAGGACACCATCAGGCCGAGGATCATCGGCAGCAGCTGGAGGCCCGACTCGGTCGGGGTGGAGCCGAGCACGAGCTGCAGGTAGAGCGGCAGGGTCAGCATGGCGCCGAACATCCCGAAGCCCACCAGCACGCCGATGACCGTGGCCATCGAGAAGGTCGAGGAGCGGAACAGCTTGAGCGGGATGAGCGCGTCGTCCTTCATGCGCATCTCGATGAGGATGAACGCGATGATGCCGATGCCGCCGATCACGTAGCAGGCGATCGCGCCGGGGCTGTCCCAGCCCCACGTGCGGCCCTCCTCGGCCACGAGCAGCAGCGGGACGAGGGCGATGATGACGCCGGCGGCGCCCCACCAGTCGATCCGCACCGACCCCCGCTCGCGCTTGGGCAGGTGCAGGAAGCGCAGGACCATGGCGAGCGCGACGACGCCGATCGGCACGTTGATCAGGAACACCCAGCGCCAGCCGGCGATCCAGAGGATCTCGTCGGCGCCGGCGAAGAGGCCGCCGACCAGCGGGCCGACCAGGCTGGAGATGCCGAACACGGCGAGGAAGTAGCCCTGGTACCTGGCACGCTCGCGCGGGGCGAGCATGTCGCCCATGATCGCGAGCGGCATCGACATCAGGCCGCCGGCGCCGAGACCCTGGATGGCGCGGAACGCCGCGAGCTGGATCATCGACGTCGAGAAGGACGCGGCGAACGAGCCGACCACGAAGATGACGATCGCGATGATGAACAGCGGCCGCCGCCCGAAGATGTCGGAGAGCTTGCCGTAGATCGGCGTGGAGATGGTGGAGAGGATGAGGTACGCGGTGGTGACCCACGCCTGCTGGCTGAGGCCGTGGAGGTCGTCGCCGATGGTGCGGATCGCGGTGCCGACGACCGTCTGGTCGAGGGCGGAGAGGAACATGCCGGCCATGAGCCCGAAGATCACGAAGAGGATCTCGCGGTGCGACATGATCGGCTGGGGCGCGGCGGTCGCCGAGGGGTGTGCGGTGGACATCGAACTCCGGGTCGAGAGGGCGGGGACGCCCGGGTGCTCGGGCGTCACACCGGTGTGAGGGTCGCGAAAGATATTTTGCGGAGAGTGCAAAGTTACACCCGGTGCGAGTCTTCAAGCAACGGGCGTGGGAGGGGTGTGGAACCGGTTCGCCAGGGGCGAACGGGTCTCCGCCGGCCCGGCGGACCGTGCGTTTTCCGCACGTGTTTCCGCGGAACGAGAGGCTGCGCTGCCCCCCGTCCAGGTGCCGCAAAGGTGACGGGGGTACCGTGGCGAGCACCCGATTCCTGCACCCTCCGAATCGACCCAAAAGGCCTATGAGTTCTCTCACACGTACCCGTACCCGCTCCCGCGCCCTCGTCGCAGCATCCTCCGCCGCTGCCGCCGCCCTGCTGTTCACCGGCTGCGCCGGGGAGCCGTCGCCGGTCACCAAGGCGGTCGCGGCCGCGCAGTCCACGCCGAGCGCGACGCCGGCCGCGGTGTCGGCGATCGAGCCGGCCGCCGGCAGCCTGTCGGGCGGGACCGTGACCATCACGGGCACCAACCTGCAGAAGGTCGGCAGCATCCAGATCGGGACCCAGCCGGCGACCGTCACCCAGGCGACCGCCGACAAGGTCGTCGCCGTGGTGCCCGCCGCGCAGAGCTTCCAAGCCGGTTCCGTGCCGATCACCGTGAAGGACAAGGACGGCACCGCCGTCCCGACCGACGGCAAGACGTACGAGTACCAGGTGCAGACGCCGGTCGACAAGCAGCTCGCGTACGCCATGACGTACTGGAAGAACTACAACAGCGCCGAGTGGGGCGACCTCAACTCCGTGGGCGGCGACTGCGCCAACTTCGTCAGCCAGACCCTGATCGCCCGCGGCTGGCAGATGAACGGCGACTGGTACAACCACGACGCCGCCGCG
>NZ_JBPGXM010000078.1:0-18202 GCF_056755495.1 Leifsonia sp. KNZ12-8B | reverse complement strand
GGGCGAGCTGCGGGAGGGCGAGCTGCGGGAGGGCGAGCTCCGCGACGGCGACCGCGACCTCCGCGACGGCGACCGGGAGCTCTGAGCGCGGCCGCAGCACCCGGTCAGGGGCGGCGCTGCGACGCGGTGACCGTGAACTTGGGGTTGCGGACGATCTGACGGGTCGGCCCGACCACGCGTTCGAGTGCGGGCCGGTAGCCGAGGTGCGAGTTCCAGACGGTCCACAGCTCGCCGCCCGGCGCGAGCACGCGGGCGGCGTCGGCGAAGAGCCGGTGCGCGATGCCCGTGTGCACGGCCGCGCCGATGTGGAACGGCGGGTTGAGCACGATGAGGTCGGCGGAGGCGTCCGGCTGTGCCGCGAGGCCGTCGTCGCGCACGACCGCGACTTGGGGGGAGACGCCGTTCGCGGCGGCGGTCGCGGTCGCGGACGCGACGGCAGCGGCGGACTGGTCCGTCGCGATGACGTGCAGGGACGGCCTGGCGACGGCGAGCGCGGACGCCAGCACGCCTGTCCCGCACCCGAGGTCGACCGCGCTGTGCGCGCCGGGGACGGCCGTGTCGAGCACCGAGAGGAGGAGCCGCGTGCCGATGTCGATGGAGGTGCCCGCGAAGGCGGCACCGTGCGCGCACACCCAGAGGCCGGTCTCGGCGTCGAAGGCACGCTCCGGCCACCGGTCCAGCACGGTCGCCGCCGCGGGGTGCGGCTCGGTCACCGTGAGGACGCGCGCCTTCTGCCGGGCCAGGGAGGCGTTCACCTCGCCGAACACGTCGGCGAGCACGGCGTTCATCGCCGTCGTCATGTGCTTGAGCATGCCGCCGGCGTACACGGTGACGTCGGGACGGGCGTGCTCGGCGATCAGGGTCGCGATCTCGGCGAGCGCGTCGAGGCTGCGCGGCAGTCGGAGCAGCACGACGCTGGCGCCGCGGACGAGCGATTCGTCGAGCGGCCGGTGCTCGTAGGCGTCCCGCAGCCCGAAGTCCACGGCGTTGGCGTCGAGCGCCCGCTCCCCGGTGAGGGGATCCTGGTGCACGCGGATGTCGCGAGCGCCACGGGCGGCGGCGGCCAGGGTCAGGGCGCCGTAGGCGTCGCCCACGACGACGAGTCCGCCGTCGAGGACGTGGTCCCCCGCGAGGTCCGTGATCAGGCGGTCGGCCGCGTCGGACGCGTACAGGTTGGGCGCCTCCACGTCGGGCCGGCGGCGGAGGCGCTCGTAGGGGAACTGCGGAGCGCTGGGCGGGGACGACACCCCGCCAGTCAAGCACGAAGCGGGGGGGGGGGGGGGGGGGGCGGGGGGGGGGGGGGGGGGGGGGGCGCCGCGCCGGGGGGGGGGGGGGGGGGGGGGGGGGGGGGGGGGGGCCCCCCCCCCCCCCCCCCCCCCCCCCCCCCCCCCCGGGGGGGGGGGGGCGGGGGGGGGGGGGGCGCCCCCCCCGGCCCGGGGGGGGGGGGGCCCCCCCCCCCCCCCCCGGGGGGCCCACGTCCACTCGGCTAGCTCTGCCGGCTCCGCTGCGGTCGGCGGCGCAGCAGGAGCACCAGTCCGCCCACCAGCAGCAGGCTCAGGCCGCCCAGCCCGAAGGGCAGCGCGTCCTGGCCGGTGCGGGCCAGTGTCTGACCGAGGTCCGGCGCTCCGCTCCAGGTGAGCTGCTTCGGGACCGGGACGCTCACGGTGTTGCTGCCACCGTCGACGTCCTTCCCGCCGCCGTGGCCGTGCGCCCACGCCGTGTTCTCGACCGATCCCCGGGCGACATCCTCCGCCGTGAGGGAGTAGGACGCCGTGGCGGTGACCGACTGTCCCGGCTCGAGGTGCCCGGGCTCGCCCGGCCAGTCCCCGAACGCGATCGGGCTGACGCCTGGAAGCGGGTCGCTGATGCTGACGCTGTCGAGCGCGACGCTTCCGTTGTTGGTCACCACGAAGGTGAACAGCACCTGGTCGCCCACCTGTCCCAGCGATCCCGGCGCGAGCGAACCGGACTTGGTGATCCCGATGGCGGGTTCACCGCTCTCCGGCTGCTCCACGGTCGGAAGCGGGATGGTCGCGTGCGACTCCGGAGCCACCACATCCTCACCACTCGGAGTGCGGCCCTTGGCCAGGGCCACGTTCGAGACGGAGCCCGCTGCGACATCCGCGGTGGTGATGATGTAGGTCGCCGTCGCGGAGGCCGTCTGCCCGGGTGCGAGGACCGACGCGGCACCGGGCCACGTGTACTCGATCCCACTCATTCCGGCCAGCCGGTCGGCGATGCTGACTCCGCTGAGCGTCACGCCGCCGGTGTTCGTCACCGAGAAGGTGTACGTCACCGCGTCACCGGCCGCGCCCTCACCGGGCTTCGCCAGCGCAGCCGTCTTGACCACGTTCAGACCGGCGACCGGGTTCAGCGGGACGACAGCCTCCGAGGGCGGAGCCTCCGTCGTCTCCCCGTCGGGAGTCTTCCCGGCGGCGGTCGCGACGTTGCCGACGGAGCCGGCGTCGACGTCCGCCTGCGTGACGGTGTACGTCGCGGTCGCCGTGGCGGTCTGCCCCGGAGCGAGCACACCGTCCGCAGCAGGCCAGCTGTACACCGGCGACGACATGCCGGCCAGCCGGTCGGCGACCGTCACGGACGTCAGGGTAACGCCTCCGCTGTTCGTCATGGTGAAGGTGTAGGTCACCACGTCACCGGCAGCGCCGGTGGCGCCCGCCGCGAGGGCGGCCTTCTTGACGACCGTCAGGCCCGGCCCCGGGTCGAGCGGCACGACCGACTCGCCCGGACCACTCGGCACCGTCTCACCGTCCGGCGTCTTGCCGGAGGCGAGCGCCGTGTTGGCCACGGATCCCGCGTCGACATCCGCCTGGGTCAGCACGTACGAAGCGGTGGCGGTCACAGCCTGGCCCGGGGCCAGGACACCGGCCGCACCCGGCCACGCGTAGACGATGCCCGAGAGTCCGCCGAGCTGGTCCTCGATGCTGATGTCCGACTCGGTGACATCGCCGGTGTTCGTCACCGTGAACGTGTACTCGACACGGTCACCCGCGACGCCCGTGGCGCCGTCGGCCAGGCTGCCCTTCTTGACCAGGCTGAGCCCCGGCGCGGGGGTCAGCGGCACGACCGCCGTACCCGGACCGCCGGTCACCGGGTCGCCACCGGGGTTCGTCCCGGTCGCCGTCGCCACGTTCGCGACGGAGCCCGCGTCCACGTCGGCCTGCGTCAGCGCGTAGGACGCCGTCGCTGTGACGGACTGCCCCGGCGTCAGCGTGCCTGCGGCACCCGGCCAGGTGTAGGCGATCGACGAGAGCCCGGCCAGCTGGTCGCTGATCGTCACACCCGTCAGGGTCACCGCGCCGGTGTTCGTCGCCGTGAAGGTGTACTCCACAGAGTCGCCCGCCTTGCCCGTCGCGCCGGGCGCGAGTGCGCCCTTCTTGGTGATGTCGAGCGCGGACTTCGCGTCGATCGGCACCACGGCCTCCGCCGGGGGAGCGTCGACGGTCGAGCCGTCCGGCGCCTCACCGGTCGCCGTGGCGACGTTCTTGACCGTGCCCGCATCGACATCCGCCTGGGTCACCGTGTAGGTCGCCGTCGCGGTCGCGCTCTGACCCGGGGCCAGGACGCCGGCCGCACCCGGCCACGTGTACGCAATACCGGACAGACCCGCGAGCTGGTCATCGATGGTGACGCCCGTCGCGGTGACGGTGCCGGTGTTGGTGATCGTGAACGAGAAGTCCACCGTGTCACCGGCCATGCCGGACGCGCCTGCGGACAGTGCGCCCGTCTTGGCGAGGCTCAGCGCGGGGGCCGGAGCCACCGGCACGATCACCTCGGCCGGCGGCGCGTCGACCGTCGAACCGTCCGGGTTGGTGCCCGTCGCGGTCGCGACGTTCTTGATCGAGCCCGCATCGGCGTCGGCCTGCGTCAGCGTGTACGTCGCTGTCGCGGTGGCCGTCTGGCCGGGGGCCAGCGTGCCCGCGGCACCGGGCCACGTGTACGCGATACCCGACAGACCCGTGAGCTGGTCGGCGATCGACACGTTCTTCGCCGTCACGGCACCGGAGTTGGTGATCGTGAAGGAGAAGTTCACCGTGTCGCCGGCCTTGCCCGTCGCGCCTGCTGCCAGCGCACCGGTCTTCACCAGCGCCAGGCTCGGTGCGGCGTCGAGCGGAACGATGACCTCGGCGGGCGGCGCGTCGACCGTCGAACCGTCCGGGTTGGTGCCCGTCGCGGTCGCGACGTTCTTGACCGAGCCCGCATCTGCATCCGCCTGCGTCAGCGTGTACGTCGCCGTCGCCGTGGCCGTCTGGCCGGGGGCCAGCGTGCCCGCGGCACCCGGCCACGTGTACGCGATCGAGGACAGACCAGCGAGCTGGTCAGCGATCGACACGTTCTTCGCCGTGGTCGCACCGGAGTTGGTGACGGTGAACGAGAAGTTCACGGTGTCGCCCGCCTTTCCGGTCGCGCCAGGAGCGAGCGCACCCGTCTTGACGAGCTGCAGCGCTGGCTCGCTGTCCAGCGGAACCGTCACCTCATCAGGGGCGGTTTCCACCGTCGAACCATCCGGGTTCTTACCCGTCGCCGTTGCGATGTTGGTCACCGAACCCGCGTCCACGTCCGTCTGCGTCAAGGTGTACGTCGCCGTCGCCGTGGCCTTCTGACCAGGAGTCAGCGTGCCCGCGGCACCCGGCCACGTGTACGTGATCGCGGACAGACCAGCGAGCTGGTCGCTGATCGAGACGCTGGTCGCCGTGGTCGCGCCGGTGTTCGTCACCGTGAAGGCGAAGTTCACCGTGTCGCCGGCCGTTCCGGTGGCACCGGCGTCGAGAGCACCCGTCTTGACGAGCTCCAGCGCAGGCTCACTGTCCAGCGGAACCGTCACCTCGGCGGGAGCCGTCTCCACCGTCGAACCATCCGGGTTCTTACCCGTCGCGGTGGCGATGTTGGTCACCGCGCCGGCGTCGACATCCGCCTGCGTCAGCGTGTACGTCGCGGTCGCCGTGGCCTTCTGACCAGGAGTCAGCGTTCCCGCGGCGCCCGGCCACGTGTACGCGATCGAGGACAGACCAGCGAGCTGATCGGCGATCGACACGTTCGTCGCCGTGGTCGCACCGGTGTTGGTGACGGTGAAGGCGAAGTCGACCTTGTCACCCGCCTTGCCGGTGGCACCGGCAGCGAGGGCACCCGTCTTCACCAGGGTCAGCGCGGGCGCGCCGTCGAGCGGAACCTCCGCCTCCGCGGGCTGGCTGTCGATCGTGGAACCCGCCGGGTCCTTACCCGTCGCCGTGGCGACGTTCGTGACCGAGCCCGCATCCACGTCCGCCTGCGTCAACGTGTAGGTCGCCGTCGCGGTCGCCTTCTGGCCAGGGGTCAGCGTGCCCGCGGCACCGGGCCACGTGTACGTGATCGCGGACAGACCGGCCAGCTGGTCGCTGATCGACACGTTCGTCGCCGTCTGCGCGCCACTGTTCGTCACCGTGAAGGCGAAGTCGACCTTGTCACCCGCCTTGCCGGTGGCGCCGGCGGCGAGGGCACCCGTCTTCACCAGGGTCAGCACGGGCCTGCCGTCGAGCGGAACCTCCGCCTCCGCGGGCTGGCTGTCGATCGTGGAACCCGCCGGGTCCTTGCCCGTCGCCGTGGCGACGTTCGTGACCGAGCCCGCATCCACGTCCGCCTGCGTCAACGTGTACGTCGCCGTCGCGGTCGCCTTCTGACCGGGGGCCAGCGTGCCCGCAGCTCCCGGCCACGTGTACGTGATCCCGGACAGACCGGCCAGCTGGTCGCTGATCGACACGCCGGTCGCCGTCTGCGCACCGCTGTTGGTGACGGTGAACGAGAAGTTCACCGCGTCGCCGGCAGCGCCGGCCGCACCAGAGGCGAGCGCGCCCGTCTTCACGAGAGTCAGCACGGGCCGGCCGTCCAGCGGGACGGTCACCTGGGCAGGACCGCTCGGAATGGTGGAGCCGTCCGGGGCCTTGCCCGTCGCGGTGGCCACGTTGACCACCGACCCGGCGTCGACATCCGCCTGCTTCAGCGTGTACGTCGCGGTCGCGGTCGCCTTCTGACCCGGCGTCAGCGTGCCCGCAGCGCCCGGCCACGTGTACGTGATGGTCGACAGGCCGGCGAGCTGGTCGGCGATCGAGACCGCGGTCGCCGTGACCGCACCGGTGTTGGTGACCGTGAACGAGAAGTTCACCGTGTCACCGGCCTTGCCCGTCGCACCCGGCGCCAGCGCACCCGTCTTCTCGAGCGCGATCGCCGGACTGCCGTCCAGCGGCACCTCCGCCTCGGACGGCGGCGTCAAGACGTTCGACCCGTCCGGGTTCTTACCCGTGGCGGTGGCGACGTTCTTCACCGATCCGGCATCGACGTCCGCCTGGT
This sequence comes from Leifsonia sp. KNZ12-8B, assembly GCF_056755495.1. NCBI lineage: Bacteria > Bacillati > Actinomycetota > Actinomycetes > Micrococcales > Microbacteriaceae > Leifsonia > Leifsonia sp. KNZ12-8B. The sequence goes on along the minus strand of NZ_JBPGXM010000078.1, from coordinate 11,860 downwards.
TGACCGTGTAGGTCGCCGTCGCGGTCGCCTTCTGACCCGGCATCAGCGTGCCCGCAGCACCCGGCCACGTGTACGTGATCGCGGACAGACCGGCCAGCTGGTCGTCGACCGAGACACCGGTCGCAGTGGTGGCACCGGTGTTGGTGACCGTGAACGAGAAGTTCACGGTGTCGCCGGCCTTCCCTGTCGCGCCGGCAGCCAGAGCGCCCGTCTTCACGAGCGTCAGGGCCGGCTTGCCGTCCAGCGGCACCTCCGCCTCGGCGGGCGGGGTGTCGACCGCGGAGCCGTCCGGGTTCTTGCCCGTGGCGGTAGCGACGTTCTTCACCGATCCGGCATCGACGTCCGCCTGGGTGACCGTGTAGGTCGCCGTCGCGGTCGCCTTCTGACCCGGCGTCAGCGTGCCGGCAGCTCCCGGCCATGCGTACGTGATCGAGGACAGGCCGGCCAGCTGATCGGCGATCGAGACGGCTGTCGCCGTCACTGCACCGGTGTTGGTGACCGTGAACGAGAAGTTCACCACGTCACCCGCCTTCCCGGTCGCGCCGGCAGCCAGAGCGCCCGTCTTCGTCAGCGCCAGGCTCGGTGCGGCGTCGACCGGCACAACGACCTCGGCGGGAGGCGCGTCGACGGCGGAGCCCTGCGGGTCCTTGCCCGACGCGGTGGCCACGTTCTTCACCGAGCCGGCATCGACGTCCGCCTGCGTCAGCGTGTACGTCGCCGTAGCGGTGGCCTTCTGGCCCGGCGTCAGGGTGCCAACGGCGCCCGGCCACGTGTAGGTGATAGCCGACAGGCCAGCCAGCTGGTCCGCGATCGACACGCCGGTCACCGTCTGGGCGCCGGTGTTCGTCACCGTGAAGGCGAAGTCCACCGTGTCGCCGGCCTTGCCGGTCGCACCCGCGGCGAGTGCGCCCGTCTTCTCGAGAGCCAGCGCGGGCTTGCCGTCCAGCGGCACCGTCGCCTGAGCGGGACCGGTCGGGATCGTGGAGCCGTCCGGGGCCTTGCCCGCCGCGGTGGCCACGTTGACCACCGAACCCGCGTCGACATCCGCCTGCTTCAGCGTGTAGGTCGCCGTCGCCGTCGCACGCTGTCCAGGGGCGAGGAGTCCCACGACCGACGGCCACGTGTACGTGAGCGCAGAGATGCCCGGCAGCTGGTCGGCGATCGACACACCCGTGGCGGTCACGGTGCCGGTGTTGGTGACGGTGAACGCGAAGTTCACCGTGTCACCCGCCTTGCCGGTCGCACCGGGGGCGAGCGCACCCGTCTTGGTCAGCGTGAGGGCGGGCTTCGGCGCCACCGGCACCACCGCCTGGGCGGGCGCGCCGTCGACGGGAGACCCGCCCGGTGCGGTCGCGTGCGGAACGGCGACGTTCGTCACCGACCCGGCATCGACGTCCGCCTGGGTCAGGGTGTAGGTCGCGGTCGCCGTGGCCTTCTGCGACGGCGCCAGGACGCCGGCGGTGGCGGGCCAGGTGTAGGCGATCGCCGAGATGCCCGGGAGCTGGTCCTCGATCGTCACACCGGTCAGCGTGGTGGCACCGGTGTTCGTCACCTGGAAGGTGAAGTCCACCCGGTCACCGGCCTTGCCGGTGGCACCGGCGGCCAGCGCACCCGTCTTGGTGAGGGCGATCGACGGAACGCCAGGAAGCGGGACCTCGACCTGGGCGGGACCGCCATCGACGGGCGAGCCGTCGGGCGCCGCACCGGAGACGGTGGCGATGTTCTTCACGCTGCCCGCGTCGACGTCGGCCTGCGTCAGGGTGTAGGTCGCCGTCGCCGTGGCCTTCTGGCCGGGCTTCAGGACGCCCGCTCCCGCCGGCCACGTGTACACGATGGCGGACAGGCCGCTGAGCTGGTCGGCGATCTGGACACCCGTGACCGTGACAGCACCGGTGTTGGTGACCGTGAACGAGAAGTTCACCTTGTCACCGGCGCGACCGGTTGCGCCGGCCGCCAGGCTGCCCGACTTGGTGATCGCGAGCCCGGGCTCCGCGCCCAGCGGCACGGTCGCGGCAGCGGGGTTGCTCGGGACGGAGGAGCCGGACGGAGTCGTCCCGTTCGCGGTGGCCACGTTGTCGACCTTGCCGGCATCGGCATCGGCCTGGGTGACGGTGTACGTCGCGGTCGCGGTGACCTTCTGACCCGGCGCGAGCGTGCCCGCGGTTCCGGGCCAGGAGTACGCCAGGGCGGAGAGGCCAGGAAGCGGGTCCGTGATCGTCACGTTGCGGAGAGTGGTCTGACCCGTGTTCGTCGTGGTGAAGGTGTAGGTGACGTTGTCACCGGCGATTCCCACCGCGCCCGAACCGAGCGCTCCGGTCTTGGTCAGCGCGAGCTTGGCGTCCTGCGCGAGCGGGACCGTCGCCTGGGCGGGACCGTCCGTGACCGGGTTGCCGGTCGGATCGGTTCCGGCCACCGTCGCGACGTTCGTCACGGCACCGGCGTCGACGTCCGACTGCTTCACGGTGTAGCTGGCCGTGGCGGTCGCGGTCTGGTTGGGCTTGAGCACTCCGGCGGCGGCGGGCCAGGTGTAGACGATGCCGGTGATGCCGGGGAGCTGGTCGCTGATGGACACGGCCGAGACCGTCACGTTGCCCGTGTTCTTCACCGAGAACGTGAACTGGATCACGTCGCCCGTCTTGCCGGTCGCCCCGGCCGTGAGAGCACCCGTCTTCGTGAGCGCGAGCTTCGGGTTCGTCGCGAGCGGGACCGCGGCGTTCGCCGGGTCGCTCGTGGTCGGGGTGCCGTTGGGCTGGTCACCGGTCGCGAGCGCGGTGTTGGCGACGGAGCCGGCATCGAGGTCGGCCTGTGTCAGCGTGTACGAGGCCGTCGCCGTCGCCTGCTCGTTGGGGGCGAGCACGCCCGCAGCGCCCGGCCACTGGTACACCGGTGCGGTCATGCCCGCCATCTGGTCGGCGATGGTGACGGAGGAGAGCGTCAGGCCTCCCACGTTCTTGACCGTGAAGGTGTAGTCGACGACATCTCCGACCGCACCCGTCGCACCGGGGTGCAGAGCGGCGGACTTGGTCAGCGCCAGCTTGCCGGCGGCGCCGAGCGGAACCTCCGCCGAGGACTCGTTGCTGTCGACCTGCGATCGTGTGAGGAGATCGCCGTGGGCGATCGCGGTGTTCCAGATGCCGCCTGCGTCGACGTCGGACTGCTTGATGACGTAGGTGGCGGTGGCGACGGTGGTCTCCCCCGGGGCCAGCACGCCAGGCGCGCCGGGCCACTGGTAGCTCATCGCCGACAGGCCGTCGAGCGGGTCGACGACCACGACGTTGCGGAGCGTCAGGACGCCGGTGTTGGTGACGGTGAACTTGTACGTGACGACGTCACCGGCCTGGCCGCCCGTGGTGCCGGCGACCCGCTTGACGAGGTGCAGTGCCGGCGTCTGGCCGAGCTGGACCGTGGCGGACGCCTGCCCGCCGTCGACGGGCTTGCCCGTCGGGGTGGTACCTGCGGACGACGCGGTGTTCGAGATGGAACCGGCATCGACATCGGCCTTGGTGACGGTGTACGTGGCCGTGGCCGTCACCTTCTGGCCGGGGGCCAGCGTGCCCGGGGTGCCCGGCCAGCTGTAGGTGAGCGCCGACATGCCCGGCAGCGGGTCGGTGATGACCACGTTGGTCAGGGTGATGGGACCGGTGTTGGTCGCGGAGAACGTGTAGTTCACCGTGTCGCCCACCTGGCCGACCTGTCCCTGGGCCAGGGACGCGGCCTTCGTGATGTTGAGCGCGCCGCGGAGGTCGAGCGTGACGGTCGCCTGGGCGTCGTTGGACTTGACGGGGTCACCGGCGGGGGTCTTGCCGGTGGCGGTCGCGATGTTCGAGACCGCTCCCGCGTCGACGTCGGCCTGGGTGAGGGTGTAGGTGGAGGTCGCAGTGGCGCGCTCACCCGGCGCGAGAACGCCCGGGGCGCCCGGCCACTGGTAGGTCAGCGGGCCCATCCCGGCGAGCTTGTCGGTGATCGCCGTGCCCGAGACCGTGACATGACCCGTGTTGATCACGGTGAAGGTGTACTGGATCTTGTCACCGGCGACACCGGAGGAGCCCGCGGCGAGAGCGGCGTTCTTGGTGAGCGTGAGCTCGGGCGCGACGGAGAGCGGGACAGTGGCCTGAGCGGGGCCGGCGTTCACCGGCGCGCCGTTCGGCGCGGTGCTCGTGGCGGTGGCGACGTTGTTGACAGAGCCCGAGTCGACGTCCTTCTGGGCGACGGCGTAGGTCGCGGTCGCGGTCACCGTCTGCCCGGGGGCGAGGATGCCCGGGGTACCCGGCCACTGGTAGACCAGCGCGCTCATGCCCGCGAGCTGGTCCTGGATCGAGACATTGCTGAGCGTCTGGTTGCCGATGTTCGTCGCGACGAACGTGTACTCCACCTTGTCGCCGATCACGCCCGCCGCACCGGCCGCGAGCTTCGCGGTCTTCGTGATGGACAGCGCGGGGCGCGGGGTCAGCGGGATGGAGACGGAGGCCTTGCCGCCGTCGACCGGCGCGCCGCCCGGCGTCGTGCCCGCCGCCGAGGCGGTGTTGTTCACGACGCCGGCGTCGATGTCGGCCTGGGTGACGGTGTACGTCGCGGTCGCGGTGACCTTCTGGCCGGGAGTGAGCACGCCGACAGCGCCCGGCCACTGGTAGGTCAGCGGCGAGAGACCGGCGTGAGGATCGGTGATCGCCACGTTGTGGAGGGTGACGTCGCCGGTATTCGTGGCGCTGAAGGTGTACGTGATCTGGTCGCCGGCGATTCCGGTGGCACCGGGCGCGAGCGATCCGTTCTTGGTGACGGTCAGCGCGGGCCGGGGGTTCAGCGTGACGGTTGCGGGCGCGCGGCCGCCGTCGACAAGGCTGTTGTCCGGCGCGCGGCCCGTCGCCGAGGCGACGTTGGAGACGGCGCCCGCGTCGACATCCGCCTGCGTGAGCGTGTAGGTGGCCGTCGCGGTCACCGACTGGCCCGGCTGGAGCACTCCGGCCGCCCCCGGCCAGGCGTACGTCAGACCGGAGAGCCCCGGCAGGGGGTCGGTGATCGTGACGCCGGTGAGCGGGACGTTTCCGAGGTTCGTCGCCGTGAACGTGTAGTTCACCGTGTCACCGGCCTTGCCGGTGGCGCCGGGCGCGAGGGCGGCCTGCTTGGCGATCCCCAGCTTGGCGCTCTGCACCACGGTGGTGACCGCCGTGGACGTGTTGTTGGCGGTGTTCGAGTCGACGTCGACGCCGCTGACGGTCGCCGTGTTGGTGATCGTCGTGCCGACCGCGACAGGCGCCGTGGCGGTGAGAACGATGGGCACGGAGGCCTGCCCCGGTGCGAGGACGGTCTGGTGCGCTGCGGTCGAATCGGCGCAGTCGATGTCGGCGACCGTCGTGGCGGACGGATCCTGCGTCACCGTGCAGCCCGGCGGCGCCACGGCACAGATGAGGTCACGGCCCGAGATCGTGCAGCCCTGCGGCCCGGAGGCGATCTGAGGGTTCGTGACGTTGGCGGGCACGGCGTCCTTCACGACGAAGCCGTGCGAGTTCGTGGTCCCGACGTTGGTGACGACGATGTTCCAGGTGATGGTGCCGTTGGCGTCCGCCGTTGCGGGCGCGGTCTTCTGCACCGCCAGATCGGTGACCGGGACGAGGACACGGATGCCGAAGGCGGCCGGAGCGGCGAGGAGCGGGCAGAAGGTCGACGTCCAGGGGACGATGACGGCGTCGCGCTGGTAGAGGGTGAACGTGAAGCTCTTGATGACGCCGTTGAGCTGCAGGACGGCGCCCGCTCCGCCGGGCAGGGGGTCGCAGGGGTTGCCGTTGATGGTGCTCTGCGGAACCGTCCACGACGTCGGCGCGGAGTGGACCCACGCACCGTTGGGCTCGGTGACGGTGGTGACGTCGTTGCCGGTCGCGCTCCGTCCGTTGATCGAGGACAGCGTGGCGTCGTTCCAGCCGAGGATGCAGCCCTTGGTCGTCGCCTCCGACACCGAGTAGTACGTCGAGCTCTGGAGCGCGAACGGCACGACCGGGTCGACGACCGGCTGGCCGAACTCCACGGTGTAGGTGAACGTGTCGCAGGTGTTGATCTGGTAGCGCGGCTTGCCCGAGACGCAGGACGCCGTGCTCGTGCTGGTGCTGCTCATGGTCGACACCGTGTGATTGGAGTCGAGGAGGCTCATCTGCTGCTTGGACGAGCTCACGGTGACCGTCGCGCCGGGCAGGGAGGAGAAGTTGCCGGGCAGGGGCGCCGTCGCCCGGGACGAGCTCGTCTTCGTCCAGACCAGCTCCGGGAGGTTCGCGGCCGCCGATGCGGACCCGGCGGGAACCAGCACCGAGAAGACGAGCGCGAGCATCACCACCACGGCGACGATCGGCGTCCTCCAGCGCGCGGTGACGCGGTGCCGCTCCGTGATCTCGAGCGCCGTCTGCGTGAGCGCTCCGAACGCCCTCTGCGAGCCGTCCATGTGTCCTCCCAGTGCCGTGCAGGAAGGCGTGCCGGTCGGCGCCGCTCTCCCCTACAGGAATGTGAAATGCAATCTGCAGAGTATCGAGGAAGCAGGCCGGGAGGGCGGGCGGTTTGGGGACTTGCGTGTGACGCGATGAGCTTGCGTGGCGACACGCCGAGGCGCCGCGGCCGAACGGTCGCGGCGCGTTGCAAACCGGACGGATGCGCCCCCTGAATGGGTGTGCTCCGTCACCTGTGCACGGGGTACGCCGTGGGCAGGAGAATCGACCGCCGGCAGCGCTCGGCGACCTGATGGCGGCGCGCGGCTAGATCCAGCCCTTGCGCTTGAAGGCCCAGTACAGGCCGATACCGAGGCCCAGCATCAGAACCAGGGCGAACGGGTAGCCGTAGCGCCAGTGCAGCTCGGGCATCCGGTCGAAGTTCATGCCGTAGATCGTGCCCACCAGCGTCGGGGTGAACAGGATGGCCGCCCAGCCGGAGATCTTCTTGACCTCGTCGTTCTGCGCCTGGCCGACCAGCGTCGTGTGCACCATGAGGGCGTTCTGGAGGATCTGCCGGAACCCGTCCGCACGCTCGGTGACGCGGATGACGTGGTCCTGGACGTCGCGGAAGGCGTTGCGGAGCGCCTCGTCGGCGCCGTGGGCGGCCAGGGCCTCCCGCAGCGTCTGCAGCACGTCGCGCAGCGGGTTCACCGCGCGCTGGAACATCATCACCTCGGTCGACAGCTCGTAGATGCGGCGGGAGACAGCACGGTCGCCGTTGAAGAGCTGGTCCTCGATCTCGTCGATGTCGTTCTCCAGGCCGGCGAGCACCGGCGCGTACTGGTCGACGACCTGGTCGAGGATGCCGTAGAGCGCGGCGATCGGGCCGTGCGCGAGCAGGGCGGGCTCCCCCTCCAGCCGGTGCCGCACCTCCGCCAGGTCGGGCTTGTCGAAGTGCCGGACCGTGATGACGTACTCCTCGCCGAGGAAGACGTGCACCTCGCCGAACTCCACCTTCTCGGTCTCGTCGACGTAGGAGGCGGGGCGCAGGACGACGAAGGTCGAGTCGCCGTACTTCTCGAGCTTGGCGCGCTGGTGCCCGGAGAGCGCGTCCTCCACGGCGAGCGGAGGGAGGTCGAACTCGGCCGCGACGGCGCCGAGCTCCTCCTCGGTGGGCCGGTACAGCCCGATCCACGCGAAGCCGCCGCGATCGCGCACGGTCTCGAAGGTGTCCTCGAGAGACACCGGCGAGGTGCGCTTCCCCGCCACGTAGACGGCCTTGTCGACGATCATGCCGCCTCCTTCCCTCCGACACCGTAGCCCGCGAGCACAGGAAAGATGTCGGGAATCGGGAGTTCGAACGACGTTTTTCCTGTGCTCGGCGGCTGGCGGCTGGCGGCCGGCGCGGGTGGTCACGCCGCCGGGGCGGCCTCCTCGCGCGCGGCGATGAACGCCTCCACGCAGCGGCGGATGTCCTCCTCGGTGTGTGCGGCCGAGAGCTGCACGCGGATGCGCGCCCGCCCGCGCGGGACGACCGGGTAGGAGAACGCCGTCACGTAGACGCCGTGGCGCTGCATCCCGTCGGCGATGCGGGCGGTGAGCGCCGCATCCCCGAACATCACCGGGACGATGGGATGCTCGCCCGGCAGCAGGTCGAAGCCCGCCTCGGTCATCAGACGGCGGAACAGCGCGGCGTTCTCGACCAGCTGCGCGCGGAGATGGTCCGACTGCTCCAGGAGGTCGAGCGCCGCGAGCGTGCCGGCCACGATCGAGGGCGCGAGCGTGTTCGAGAACAGGTACGGCCGGGACCGCTGGCGGAGCAGATCGACGACCTCCCGCCGGGACGACACGTAGCCCCCCGACGCGCCGCCGAGCGCCTTGCCGAAGGTGCCCGTGTAGATGTCGACGCGGTCGCCGACGCCGCAGAACTCCGGCGTGCCGCGGCCGTGCTCGCCGACGAAGCCGACCGCGTGCGAGTCGTCCACGAAGACCAGCGCGCCGAACTCGTCGGCCAGGTCGCAGATCTCGCGGAGCGGGGCGATGTAGCCGTCCATCGAGAAGACGCCGTCGGTGACGATCACGGTGAAGCGGGCGCCGGCGTCGCGCGCAGCCGACAGCTGGGCGCGCAGGTCGGCCATGTCGCGGTTGCGGTACCGGTAGCGCTGCGCCTTCGAGAGCCGGATGCCGTCGATGATCGACGCGTGGTTGAGCTCGTCGGAGACGATCGCGTCGTCGGCGGTGAAGAGCGTCTCGAACACGCCGCCGTTGGCGTCGAAGCACGACGAGAACAGGATGGTCGCCTCCGTGCCGAGGAAGCCGGACACCCGGCGCTCCAGCTCGAGGTGCTGATCCTGGGTGCCGCAGATGAAGCGCACGCTCGCCATCCCGTACCCGTCGTCGTCGAGGGCGCGCTTGGCTGCCTCGCGGAGGGCGGGGTGGTCGGCGAGGCCGAGGTAGTTGTTGGCGCAGAAGTTGAGCACCTCCTGCCCGTCGGCGGTGATCAGCGCCTTCTGCGGACCGTGGATGCTGCGCTCGCGCTTGGTGAGCCCCGCCTCCTCGATCTCGGCCAGCTGCGTCGCGAGGTGCTCGCGGAACGACCCGTACATGTCAGACCTCCGTCCAGTCGAGGATGACCTTGCCGCCGCCGGCGGACGCCGCCGCGGCGAAGCCCTGCTCCCAGTCGCGGGCAGGGAAGCGGTCGGAGACGATGGAGGCGACGGCGTCGTGCAGCGTCTGCGACGTCTGCAGCATCGCGCCCATCGCGTTCCAGGTCTCGAACATCTCGCGGCCGTAGATGCCCTTCAGCGTGAGCATGTGGGTGACGACGATGCCCCAGTCGATCGCGATCCTCTCCGCGGGAAGGCCGAGCATCGCGATCCGGCCGCCGTGGTTCATGTTCTCGATCATGCGCGGCAGCGCGGTGGGGGCGCCGCTCATCTCGAAGCCGACGTCGAACCCCTCCCGCATCCCGAGCGCCCGCTGCGCCTCGTGGATGTCGTGGCTCGACACGTCGACGGTGTAGTCGGCGCCCATCCCCCGCGCGAGCTGGAGGCGGTTCGCGCTCACGTCGGTGCCGACGATGAAGCGCGCGCCGACATGCCGGGCGACGGCGATGGCCATCAGCCCGATCGGGCCGCAGCCGGTGACGAGCACGTCCTCGCCGACGACCGGGAAGGCGAGCGCGGTGTGCACGGCGTTGCCGAGCGGGTCGAACAGCGCCCCGACCTCCGGCTCGATCGCGCTGTGGTGCACCCAGACGTTCGTCGCGGGCAGCACGAGGAACTCGGCGAACGCGCCGTCGCGCTGCACACCGACGCCCTTCGTGCGGATGCACATCTGGCGACGGCCGGCGCGGCAGTTGCGGCAGGTGCCGCACACGATGTGGCCCTCGCCCGAGACCAGGTCGCCGACCTCCACGTCGTGCACCAGGTCGCCGACCTCGACGACCTCGCCGTAGAACTCATGGCCGGGGATGAGCGGCGCGGCGACGGCGGAGGCGGCCCAGTCGTCCCAGCGCTGGATGTGCAGGTCGGTGCCGCAGATGCCGGTCCGCAGCACGCGGATCTTCACATCCTCGGGGCCGATCTGCGGCTCGGGTCGCTCGACCAGCTCCAGGCCGGGTGCGGCCGCGGACTTGTACAGGGCTCTCATGGGTCACGTCCTCGTGGGGTCTTCGAGTGCGATGCGGCCCTGCGCCTCGTGAGCGCGACCGCGGGCATCAGCCTACTGCGAGACGCCGAAGGGCGCCGATGTGTCGCCATCCGGGCGGAATTGCGACACAACGACGCCCCTCGGCGGGGAGCTCAGCGCTCCAGCGGCCTCCACACGACGACCTGGTTGCTGCGGCGCACACGGGTGCCGGCGCGCAGCGAGACGACCTCGCCCTCCGAGCCGGCGGCGAAGACGCGGCGGCCCGGGCGGTTGAGGAGCTCGTCGGCGAGCGCCGACTCCAGCTCGCGGACGCGGCCGTGCAGCTCCCGCACCTGGTCCTCGAGCTCGAGGATGCGGCGGATGCCCTCCAGGCTCACGCCCTCGCTGCCGAGGCGCGCGATCTCCTGGAGCTTCTCGATGTCGCGCATCGAGTAGCGGCGGGACTTGCCCGCCGTCCTGCTGGGGGAGACGAGCCCGAGCCGGTCGTACTGGCGGAGGGTCTGCGGGTGCATCCCCGCCAGCTCGGCCGCGATCGAGATCACGAAGACCTGGCTGTGCTCGTCCATCGTCAGCTCCGCGCCTTGGCGAGGAGGTCGTCGCGGGGGTTCTCGTCGGGAAGCGCCTTCGCGAACTCCTCCAGCGCCTCCTTCGCCTTGTCGGTGAGGTGCGACGGGACGGCGACCTGGACCACCGCGAGCAGGTCGCCGGTGCCCTTCGACGTCTCGACGCCGCGACCCTTCACCCGCAGCACGCGGCCGCTCGGGGTGCCGGGCGCGACGCGCAGCTTGACCGGGTCACCGCCGAGGGTCGGGACCTCGATGGTCGCGCCGAGCGCGGCCTCCGCGAAGGTCACCGGGACGGTCACCCGGAGGTTGAGGCCGTCGCGCTCGAACACCGGGTGCTTGCGCACGCTCACGGTGAGCACGATGTCGCCGGCCTCGCCGCCGTCGGGGCTGGGCTGGCCCTTGCCGCGCAGCTTGATCTTCTGCCCGTCGGCGACGCCGGCGGGGATCTTGACCTTGATCGGCTTGCCGTCGGACGCCTGAAGGGTGATGGTCTCGCCCTTGGTCGCGGTGACGAAGTCGATGGTGGTGTGGGCGGTCACGTCGCGGCCGCGGGTCGGGCCGCCGTAGCCGCGGAAGCCTCCACTCGTCTGGCCGAAGCGGCCGTTGCCGAACAGTCCGCCGAGCACGTCGTCGAACTGGCCGCCGCCGGGGTAGCCGCCCTGCTGGAACGTGTAGCCCCGCTGCCCGCCGCCGCCGAACATGCCCCCGAAGACGTCGTCGAAGCCGCCCTGGCCGCCACCGCCGGGCGCGGTGAACCGGGCGCCGGAGCCCATCGCCCGCACCTGGTCGTACTCCTTGCGCTCCTCGGGATCGCTCAGCACCGAGTAGGCCTCGCTGATCTCCTTGAACTTCGCCTCCGCGGCGGCGTCGCCGGGGTTCGAGTCGGGGTGGTACTTGCGCGCGAGCTTGCGGTAGGTCTTCTTGAGGTCCGCCTCGCTGACGTCCTTGGAGACGCCAAGGACCTTGTAGAAGTCCTTGTCGAACCAGTCCTGGCTTGCCACGGCGCCTCCTCTCTCAGTCTGTCGTGGTCGTAGTCGTAGTGGATGGTGTGGTGCGGGCGGATGAGGGAGCGGGGGGGGGCCCGGGGGCGCCCCGCCGCCACAGGCGCGGGGGGGGGGGGGGGGGGGGGCCCCCCCCCGCCCCCCACCCCCCCCCCCCCCCCCCGGGGGTGGGGCCTATCTTGCCCCCGCGCCCCCGCTGGGGGCCACCCCTCCCCCCCCGGCGGCGTGGGTT
>NZ_JBPGXM010000077.1:0-18276 GCF_056755495.1 Leifsonia sp. KNZ12-8B | reverse complement strand
GTCGTGACGTCATGTCACGACTCGGCGGGGTTCCGGGGTGGGAGCCGGGTACAGGGCGCTTACGCCGCCAGCGGCACCTCGGCGCGCGCCGCGGTCACCCGCAGCTCGCCGCCGTCGGCGTCGACCGTGACGGTGCCGCCGTCCTCGAGGGAGCCGGACACCATCAGGTCGGCGATGCGGTCGTCGACCTCGCGCTGGATGACCCTGCGCAGCGGGCGGGCGCCGTACTCCGGCTCGTAGCCGGCCTCGGCGATCCACTCGACCGCGGCGTCCGTGACCTCGAGGGCCACGGAGCGGGCCGCCAGACGGCCCGAGGTCGCGCCCAGGAGCAGGCGGACGATGGAGCGCAGCTGCTCCCGGTCGAGCTTCCGGAACAGCACCAGCTCGTCGATGCGGTTGAGGAACTCGGGCCGCATCGCCTCGCGGAGCTTGCCCATCACCCGGTCGCGGATGTCCTTCTCGCTCGAGAAGCCGTCCGCGCCCGGCGCGACGAAGCCGAGGGCCCCGCTGCGGCTGGCCAGGAACTCCGACCCGAGGTTGGAGGTCATGATCACGACCGTGTTGCGGAAGTCGACCGTGCGGCCCTGGCCGTCGGTCAGCCTCCCGTCGTCCAGCACCTGCAGCAGCAGGTTGAACACGTCGGGGTGCGCCTTCTCGATCTCGTCGAACAGCACCACCGAGTAGGGGTTGCGGCGGACGCGCTCGGTCAGCTGGCCGGCCTCGTCGTAGCCGACGTACCCGGGAGGGGCGCCGACCAGGCGGGCGACGGTGTGACGCTCGCCGAACTCGCTCATGTCGAACCGGAGCATCGCCTTCTCGTCGCCGAACAGCGACGCCGCCAGGGCCTTCGCCAGCTCGGTCTTGCCGACGCCGGTCGGGCCGAGGAAGAGGAAGCTGCCGACGGGACGGTGCTCGTCGCCGAGGCCGGTGCGGTTGCGGCGCACGGCCTTCGCGACCGAGACGACCGCGTCGTCCTGGCCGATCACGCGCTCGTGCAGCTCCGCCTCCAGGCGGGCCAGCCGGGTGCGGTCGGCCTCGCCGATGCGGGACACCGGGATGCCGGTCGAGCGCGACACGATCGCCGCGATCTCGGGCTCGTCCACGACCGCGTCGGGGCGCGGGGCGGCGCTGAGCCCGTCGAGCTCGCGCTGCACCTGCTCGATCTCGTCGCGCAGGCGCGACGCCTCCTCGTAGTGCTCGGCGGCGACGGCGGAGTTCTTCTCGGACTCCAGGGTCGCCAGCCGCTGCATCAGCTCGGAGGCGTCGACGCGCTTGCCCAGCGAGAGCCGCAGCCGCGCGCCGGCCTGGTCGATCAGGTCGATCGCCTTGTCGGGCAGGAACCGGTCGGAGATGTAACGGTCGGAGAGCTCCACCGCGGCGCGGATCGCGTCCTCGGTGTAGCGCACGCCGTGGTGCTCCTCATAGGCGCCGCGCAGGCCGTCGAGGATGAGGACGGCGTCCTCGATCGACGGCTCGCCGACGGTCACCGGCTGGAAGCGGCGCTCCAGCGCCGGGTCCTTCTCGATGCGGCGGTACTCCTTGAGCGTCGTCGCGCCGACCAGGTGGAGGTCGCCGCGGGCCAGACGGGGCTTCAGGATGTTGCCCGCGTCCATGCCGCCGGACTCGCCGGACCCTCCGGCGCCGACCACGGTGTGCAGCTCGTCGATGAACACGATCAGCTCGCCGTCGGAGGCGCTGATCTCGTCCATGAGGTTCGTGAGCCGCTCCTCGAAGTCCCCGCGGTACCGGGTCCCGGCGACCATGCCCGCCAGGTCGAGCGTGACGACCCGCTTGTCGCGCAGCTGCTCGGGGACGTCACCGGCCACGATCGCGCTGGCCAGGCCCTCCACGATCGCGGTCTTGCCGACGCCGGCCTCGCCGACCAGCACCGGGTTGTTCTTGGTGCGGCGAGAGAGGATCTCGACGGTCTGCTCGATCTCGTCGAGCCGGCCGATGACCGGGTCGAGCCGGCCCTCGCGGGCGAGCGCGGTGAGGTCGGTGCCGAACTTGTCGAGCATCGGGGTCTCGGAGGCGCTCTGCGCGGCCTCCTGCTCGCCGGACATGCCGCCGACGGGCTCGGTCTGCCGCATCGAGCTGGTGAGGGCGTCGGGAGTGACGCCCGCGGCCTGCAGCACCTGGCCGGCCGGGGTGTCCTGGCCGATCACGAGCGCGAAGAAGAGGTGCTCGGGGTCGATGTAGGTCGAGCCGGAGGCGCGGGCCACCTGGTACGCGTGGAACAGCGCGCGCTGCGCCGACGCGGTGATGGAGGCGCCGTCGGCGTCGATCGCCGAGCCGGACGCCGGAAGGCGCAGCTCGGCGGCCGCGGCGACGTTCGCCGGGTCGACGCCGATGCGGCGCATGGCGTCGGAGGCCGGCTCCTGCTCCGCCATCGTGCGGAGGATGTGCAGGGCGTCGAGCTCGCGGTGGCCGTGCGACAGCGCGTAGCGGCCGGCCTCCGCGAGGAGCTCCTGCGTGCGCCGGCTCAGGAACCGGCTGATGTCGATGGAGCGTGCGGCGCGCGCACGCTCACCCGCGAGATACCGGGCCAGGAACTCGTCGAACGAGTTCTCGCCGTTGTTCTCGGGAGTGAAGTTCTCGGGCACTGATGTCTCCTGTTTCTAAAGTTGAGCGACGTGCACTCAAGTTCAACGCAGAGGGTGTTCCGGTATTCCCGGGGTCCGCAACTCCTCCTCGCGGCGCCGAGGTGGTACCGTCGCATTCATCAGCTTGCTGACTACTACCAGAGCGAGGGAATATGACCGAGGGACGCCGCCGCTGGCTCGGGCTGGTCTTCATCAGCATCGCCGTGGCGCTGATCATCGTCGACTCCACCATCGTCAACGTCGCGATCCCCTCGATCGTCGACGACCTCGGCGTCGACTCCACGGGCGTGCAATGGGTGCAGGAGGCGTACACGCTCGTCTTCGCCGCGCTGCTGCTGGTCTTCGGCGCCTTCGCCGACCGCTTCGGACGGCGACGGGTGCTGCTGCTCGGCGTGACGATCTTCGTGCTGGCGTCCGTCGCCGCGGCGCTCGCGCCGACCGGGGGGTTCCTCATCGGCGCACGCCTCGTGCAGGGCGTCGGCGGCGCGATGGTGCTGCCGACGACGCTGTCGATCATCAACGCGACCTTCCGCGGCAGGGAGCGCGCCATCGCCTTCGCCGTCTGGGGCTCGACCATCGGCGGCATGACCGCGATCGGGCCGCTGCTCGGCGGCTGGCTGACCACGGCCTTCTCGTGGCGCTGGGCGTTCGGCATCAACATCCCGCTCGGCATCATCATCGTCGTCGGCGTGCTGCTGACCGTCAGCGAGAGCAGGGAGGGCGCGCGCACCGGGATCGACCCGCTCGGCGCCGTGCTCTCGGTGATCACCAGCGCCTCCCTCGTCTTCGCCCTCATCGAGGGGCGCACCTACGGCTGGTGGCTGGTCGACACCGCACCCACGGTCGGCGACTGGACCTGGCCGTGGGCGCTCTCCCCCATCCCGATCGCGTTCGCCGTCGCGATCGTCGGCGGGGTGCTGTTCGTGCTGCGCGGACGGGCCAGGCTGAAGGCGGGCAGGAGCACGATGCTGGCGCTCGACCTGTTCCGCATCCCGTCGTTCCGCAACGGCAACCTGGCGGCGATGATCGTCTCGCTGGGCGAGTTCGGCATCATCCTCGCGCTGCCGATCTGGCTGCAGAACGTGCTCGGCTACAGCGCGCTCGACACCGGGCTCATCCTGCTGGCCCTGGCGGTCGGCTCCTTCGTCGCGAGCGGCTTCGCCGGCGCGTTCGGCAACCGGATCGCGCCGGTCGCGATCGTGCGCGTCGGCCTGGCCGCCGAGATCGTCGGGGTCGCGGGGCTCGGTCTCGTGATCACCGCCGGCACGCCGTGGGGCGCGCTCATCCCCTTCCTGTTCGTCTACGGCTTCGGCGTCGGGCTCGCGACCGCGCAGCTGACCGGCGTGGTGCTGAAGGATGTGCCGGTCGACCGCAGCGGCCAGGGCTCCGGCACGCAGAGCACCGCACGGCAGATCGGCTCGGCGCTCGGCATCGCGATCCTCGGGACGGTGCTGTTCGGGACGGCGACCGCCGTGCTCGACAGCAGCCTCCAGGAGCGCGGGCTGCCGGAGGCGCAGCGCGAGCAGGTGGTCTCGGCGGTGGTCGACAGCTCCGGAGCGGCGATCGCCGGCCTGGAGGCGGACGACCGGACCGCCGGGGTCGCCGCCGACGCCAAGGAGGCGTTCAGCGTCGGGACGCGGTGGGCGGCTTTCGCGGCGGCCGGCTTCCTCGCCGTGGGCTTCGTCGCCACGCTGTCGCTCGGCGACCGCGGGCGGCGGCGCGGGGACGACGATGATGGCGGCGCGGCGGCGGAGGCTACCGGCGCCGCGTCCGACGGCAGGGTCGCCGCGTCCGAGAGCGCCGAGACCGGGTCTGCGCCCGGAGAGCCGGCGCGCGACACCGCGTGAGACGCGGGCAGACTGATCAGACAGCACAGCCAGAGAAGAGAGGGACCGCCATGTCCGCACCCCGTACCGTCGTCCGAGTGCTGCTGGGGGCCGCGCTGGTCTTCGCCGGCACCAGCCACCTCACCTTCGCGCGGGACGAGTTCCGGGCGCAGGTGCCGCCGTCCCTCCCCCTCGACGAGGACGCGGTCGTGCTGGGTTCGGGTGTCGCCGAGATCGCGCTCGGCACGGCGCTGCTGGTCGCGCGGCGCCGCCGCAGCCTCGTCGGCAGGGCGGCCGCGGCGTTCTTCGTCGCCGTATTCCCTGGCAACCTGGCGCAGTGGCGGCACCACCGCGACGCCTTCGGGCTGGACACCGATCGCAAGCGCTTCGTGCGCCTGTTCTTCCAGCCGGTGCTGGTGGCCGCGGCCCTGTGGTCGACGGCGCGGCGCTGACGGATCGGCGCTGACGGACCGGCGCTGACGGGTCGGCGCAGCCGGGCGTCGTGCCCCTGGCCCGGTGTCGGCGGGTCCGGGTAGCGTCGTGGGATGGAGATCGTGCTCGTCCCCGGATTCTGGCTCGGCGCGTCGGCGTGGCAGGAGGTGGCGCGGCACCTCGACTACGCGGGGCACCGGGCGCATCCGCTCACCCTTCCCGGCCTGGAGCCCGACGACCCCGCACGCGCCGTCGTGACCGTGCCCGACCAGGTCGCGGCGATCGTCGCCGCCATCGACGGCGCCGGCGAGACGCACGCGCTGGGCGACCCGGAGGGCGGTGAGCGCGATGTCGTGCTGGTCGGCCATTCGGGCGGCGGACCGCTCGCCGCTGCGGCGCTCGACGCGCGGCCGGAGCGGGTGGCGCGCGTGGTGTACGTGGACTCATGGCCGCTGGCTCCCGGTTCCGTCATCCCGTCCGGCCTGGAGCCGGTCGACGGGGTCGTCCCGCTGCCGGACTGGAAGGCGTTCGACGATGAGGACCTCGTCGAACTGACGGACGAGCTGCGCGAGGAGTTCCGCCGCCAGGCGGTCCCGGAGCCCGGGCTCGTGGCGACCGGCGCGATCGAGCTGGACGACGACGAGCGGCGGCGCGCCGTGCCGGCCACGGTCATCGCGTGCGAGTTCGGCGGCGACCAGCTGCGGTCGTGGGTCGAGGGCGGCGCGGAGTTCGTGTCCGAGCTTCGCGAGCTGCGCGACTGGGAGGTCGTCGAGCTGCCGACCGGGCACTGGCCGATGTTCACCCGGCCGCGCGAGCTCGCCGAGAAGATCCTCGAGGTGATCGATTGAGCCCGGCCGCCCTCCGCGTCGCCGTCGTCGGAACGGGCGTCGCGGGCGCGGCCACCGGGTTCGCCCTCGCGCGCCGCGGGGCCGAGGTCACCTTCGTGGAGGCCGGGCTCCCGGGGAGGGCGACCTCGGCGGGCGCCGGCATCATCCAGCCCTGGAGCTCGGCGGCCGAGGGCGACTTCTACCGGCTGTACGCGGCCGGCGCCGACTTCTATCCCGAGGTCGTCGCGCGGCTCGCCGAGGCGGGCGTGCACGACGTGGGCTACCACCGCGCGGGCGCGCTCATCGTCAACCGCGACCGCGCGGTGATCGACGCGACCGAGGAGCGGATCGCCTCGCGTGCGGCGGAGGCCGCGACGATCGGCGAGGTGCGGAGGATCGGCGGGGCGGAGGCGCGCGCGCTGTTCCCGCCGCTCGGCGACGGCTTCGACGCGCTGCACCTCAGCGGCGGCGCGCGCGTCGACGGCCGCCGGCTCCGGGAGGCGCTGCTGGCCGGCGCGCAGGCGCACGGGGCCAGGCTTCACGACGGGACCGCCGTTTTGACCGGAGGCGGCGGCGTGACGGTCGACGGCCGCAGCCTCCCGGCCGACGCCGTCGTCGTGGCCGCCGGCGCCTGGACCGACCGGCTGCTCGCACCCCTCGGCGCGCGCGTCGGAGTCGAACCCCAGCGCGGTCAGCTCGTCCACCTGCGCGTCGAGGGGGTCGAGACGCGCGACTGGCCGTCGGTGCACCCGGTGGCTCCGCACTACCTCGTCGCGTTCGACGGCGGACGTGTCGTCGCGGGAGCGACCCGCGAGACCGGAGCCGGGTTCGACCCGCGCGAGACGGCGGCCGGGCTGCAGCAGGTGCTCGCCGACGCCCTGTCCGTCGCCCCCGGCCTCGCCGACGCCACCGTGGTCGAGACCCGGGTCGGGCTGCGGCCGCTGCCCGAGGGCGACGCGCCGACGTTCGGACCGGTCGCCGGCCACGACGACCTGTTCGTCAACGCGGGCTTCGGCGCCGGCGGGCTCACGATGGGACCGCTGGTCGGCGACCTGCTGGCCCGCCGGGTGCTGGGCGAGACGACGGCGTGACCATCCGGCTCGAGCGCGAGGAGGCGCGGCGGATCGCGGTCCGCGCGCAACGCCTCGACGCCGAACGACCGGCGGAGCTGGTTCCGCTCGTCGAGCATCTCACCTTCCTGCAGCTCGACCCGACCGCCGCCGTCGCCCCGAGCGCCGACCTCATCGCCTTCACCCGGCTCGGCCCCGGCTACCGCCCCGAGCAGCTGCGGCGCGCGCTCGAGGAGGACCGCCTCCTGTACGAGTTGAAGGCGCAGGACGACCCGGTGACGCCGCCGTTCG
The DNA here is from genome assembly GCF_056755495.1 of Leifsonia sp. KNZ12-8B. Taxonomy (NCBI): domain Bacteria; kingdom Bacillati; phylum Actinomycetota; class Actinomycetes; order Micrococcales; family Microbacteriaceae; genus Leifsonia; species Leifsonia sp. KNZ12-8B. The sequence goes on along the minus strand of NZ_JBPGXM010000077.1, from coordinate 11,227 downwards.
CGATGATCCGGCCGGTCTCGGACCTCCCGCTCCTGCTCGACAGGATGTCCGGCGGGCCCGAGCACGGCGGCTGGAGGGCGTGGCTGGCCGCGAACCCGCGCTTCCGGCAGGACGTGCTCGACCGCCTGCGCGCCGACGGACCGCTGCTGTCGAAAGACATCCCGGACACCGCGCAGACACCGTGGCAGTCGAGCGGGTGGACGCACGACCAGAACGTGACCAGGATGCTCGAGGCGCTCGCCGCCCGCGGCGAGATCGCGGTCGCCGGCCGGATCGGCCGCCAGCGGACCTGGGACCTCGCCGAGCGCATCCACCCGCAGCTGCTCGACCCCGTGCCCGAGGAGCAGGCGCGGCCGCTGCGCGACGAGCGGAGGCTCCGGTCGCTCGGCATCGCCCGCCCGCAGCTCGTCGGCGAGGCCGGCGAGGAGGCGGTCGTGGCGGGCAGCCGGCTGCGCTGGCGCGTCGACCCGGCCCTGGTCGGCGCGGACGAGGCGGGCACGGGGTTCCGCGGGCGGACCGCGCTGCTGTCGCCGTTCGACCGGCTGGTCCACGACCGCGTGCGCACGCAGGAGGTGTTCGGCTTCGAGTACCTGCTCGAGATGTACAAGCCCGCCCAGAAGCGGCGCTGGGGCTACTTCGCGCTGCCGATCCTTCACGAGGACCGCCTGATCGGGAAGCTGGATGCGACCGCCGATCGCCGGGCGGGCCTCCTCCGGGTGGCCGCCGTGCACGAGGACGAGCCGTTCGACGCGCTGACCCGGGAGGCCGTGCGCACCGCCGTCGAGGAGCTCGCCGCGTGGCAGGGCCTCACGGCCGGCTGGACGTGAGGCCCGCGCCGCGTGTCAGGCGGCGGCGTCCTTGCCGTGCGGGTCGGAGGCGTTGAGGACGCGCACGACCTCGTCGTAGTCGCCGCGGGCCTCCCCGTAGCGGAGGAACTTCACGCGCTCGACCTGGAGCTCGGTGGCGTCCGGCTGCGTCTCGATGAGCTGCATGACCTCGGCGACGAACGCGTCGAGCGGCATCGCGAAGGCGCTGTCGCGCTGGCCGGGCATCAGGTCGGTCGCGACCGACGGCGGCTCCAGCTCGACGACCTTCACGCTCGTGTCGGCGAGCTGGAGGCGGAGGCTCTCGCTGAGCAGGTGGATGGCGGCCTTGGTGGCGTTGTAGCTCGGCGTCGCCGCGAGCGGCGCGAACGCGAGGCCGGACGAGACGGTGACGATGGTCGCGTCGGGCCGCGTGCGCAGGTGCTCGACGAACGCGCCGATCAGGCGGATCGGGCCGAGCAGGTTGGTGGTGACGGTCGCCTCCGCCGACGCGAGGAAGCCCTCGGGACGGTGCCAGTCCTCCACCCGCATGATGCCGGCCATCGTGATGAGCACGTTGAGGTCGGGATGCGCGGCGAGCACGGTGTCGGCGGCCTCCCGGATGCTCTCGGGGTCGGCGGTGTCGATGCGGACGGTGTCGATCCCGGGGTGCTCGGCGGCGATCCGGTCGAGCAGGTCGGCGCGGCGGCCGCCGACGACGACGGTGTTCCCCCGCTCGTGGAGGGCGACGGCCAGCGCGAGGCCGATGCCGCTCGTCGCGCCGGGGATGAAGACGGTGTTCCCTGTGATGTCCATGCCGACAGCCTCCGTCACGGCGGGAGGCGCAGGAAGGGAACCGCTGATCGGGGGATCCGCGATCCCTGGTTGCGGCGGTCGCCGTCGCGCATCATGGAGGGATGGACCGTGCCGCGCTCGCCGACTTCCTCCGCCGTCACCGGGAGACGCTGCAGCCCGCCGACGTCGGGCTGCCGGAGGGCGCGCGCCGACGCGCCCCGGGTCTGCGGCGCGAGGAGGTCGCCATGCTGGCGGCGATGTCGGCCGACTACTACACGCGGCTGGAGCAGCGCCGCGGCCCGCAGCCGAGCGAGCAGATGCTCGGCTCGCTGGCCAGGGCGCTGCGGCTGAGCGCGGACGAGCGCGACTACCTGTTCCGCGTCGCCGGCCACAACCCGCCGGATCGGATCACCGGCAGCGGGCACGTCGCGCCCGCGTTGCAGCGCGTCCTCGACCGGCTGGAGGACACGCCCGCGCTGGTGCTGTCGAACACGGGCGAGACGCTCGTGCAGAACCGCATGGCCGTCGCGCTGCTCGGCGACCGGTCGGGCTACACCGGGATGGAGCGCAGCGAGTACTACCGCTGGTTCACGCAGCCGGAGGCGGCGCGTGCGATGTACCCGGAGGAGGACCGCGACCGGCAGAGCCGCGCCCAGGTCGCCTCCCTGCGCGACGCCTACGGCGCGCTCGGGGCGCGGTCGCGGGCCGGCGAGATCGTGCGGGCGCTCCACCGGGAGAGCCCGGAGTTCGTGGAGCTGTGGGAGCGGCACGAGGTGGCGCGGCGGTTCGAGGATCACAAGACGCTCATCCATCCCGAGCTCGGCCCGATCGAGCTGGACTGCCAGGCGCTGTTCACGGAGGACCAGTCGCAGTGCCTGCTCGTGCTCACGGCCGCCCCGCGCACCGAGGCCGCCGAGAAGCTGGCGCTGCTCGCGGTGCTCGGCACCCAGTCCTTCATCTGACGCCCGGTCGGCGGCCGCCGAGTCGTGACTCGTGGCGGGTTCCCCCGCCGAGTCGTGACATGTGCTCACGACTCGGCGGGGACGTCGCAGGTGCTCACGACTCGGCAGCGCGCGCTGCGGGGGCTAGGGTCGGCGGCATGGATGTGGTGGAGTGGCTGCTCACAGGGGATCCTGCGGTGCGCTGGCAGGTCATGCGCGACCTGCTCCACGCGCCCGAGGAGGAGGTGGCCGCCGAACGCGACCGCGTCGCCCGGGAGGGCTGGGGCGCGCAGGTGCTCGACCTGCAGGATCCCGAGGGCACCTGGGGCGGCGCCGTCTGGCTCCCGGAGGACCGCACGGCGACAGACGACGCGCTCCTGCTGCTGGCGTCGTTCGGGGTCGACCCGCGCGACGCCCGGGTGCGGGAGGCGGTCGAGCGGGTGAAGGCCGGCGTCGACTGGGGCGCCGAGTGGGACCACCATCCCTTCTTCGTCGGCGAGGAGGAGCCGTGCATCAACGGCCGCGTCCTCACGGCCGGCGCGCTGCTGGGCGAGACGCGCGAGGAGCTGGTGGCGCTCCTCCTCTCGCAGCAGCAGGAGGACGGCGGCTGGAACTGCTACGCGCGCTCCCGGCAGGAGCCCGGCTCGTTCCACAGCACGATCTGCGTGCTGGAGGGGCTGGCCGCCTACCGCGACGGCGGCGGCGCGACCGACGTCGCTGCGGCGATCGCCCGCGGCCAGGAGTACCTCCTCGCGCGCCGGATGATGCGCAGGCTGCGCGACGGCGCCATCCCGGACGAGCACTGGCTCGCCTTCCAGTTCCCCGCCTACTGGCACTACGACGTGCTGCGCGGCCTCGAGCACCTGCGTGCCGCCGGCGTCCCGTACGACGAGCGTGCGGAGGAGGCGGTGCGCCTGGTCGAGGGCAAGCGCCTCCCCGACGGGCGCTGGCTGCTCGACGCGGTGATGCCCGGCCGTCCGCTCATCGACCTGGAGACCGTCGGCGAGCCCAGCAGGATGGTGACGCTGCGCGCGCTCCGCGTGCTGGACTGGGCGGGCGTACAGTCCTCGGCATGACCGCTCGCAGGCTCCTCCTCATCCGGCACGGCGAGAGCACCGCGAACGTCGCCGCCACGGCCGCCGAGGCCGCGGGCAGCGAGACGATCGCGGTGGAGGCGCGCGACGCCGACATCCCGCTGTCCCCGCTCGGCGAGCTGCAGGCCGCCGCCCTGGGCGCGCGACTGCGCGACGCGCTGCCGGCCGACGTCGTGCTGTTCAGCTCCCCCTACCGGCGGGCGCTGCAGACGGCACGCATCGCGCTCGGCGAGCAGGTGCCGCTGCGCATCGACGAGCGCCTGCGCGACCGCGAGCTCGGCGTCATCGACGCCCTGACCACGCTCGGCGTCGAGCGGCGCCTCCCCGACGAGGCGGCCCGCCGCCGCTGGGTCGGCAAGCTGTACTACCGGCCGCCGGGCGGGGAGTCGTGGGCCGACCTCGCGCTGCGGCTGCGGTCGTTCCTGCGCGACCTGCCCGCGGCCGAGACGGTCGCGGTGTTCGCGCACGACGCCATCGTGAGCGTCTTCCTGTACGTCCTGCTCGGGATGACCGAGGAGGAGCTGGCCGAGTTCCTCCTCACGCGCCCGGTGACCAACGCGTCGCTGACCGCGCTCTCGCAGGGGGACGACGGCCGGTGGAGCGTTGACGCCTTCGCCGACGACGCCCACCTCGCGGTCGCCGGCCTCCCCGCCACCGAGCACCCGGGAGCCACCCGTGCCGACGCGTGACCACGACGCGCCGCCCGCACGCCGCGTCACTCCCGAGCTGCTGCGCGGCTGGCCGCTGCCGGAGGCGACCGGGTCCAAGCGGTCCCGCGGCTCCGTGCTCGTGGTGGGCGGCGCCTCCCGCTCCCCCGGCGCGGCGATGCTGGCGGGCCGGGCGGCGCTGCGCGTCGGGGCGGGGAGGCTGACCCTCGCGGTCGGCGCCTCGGTCGCGGCCGGCGTCGCCGTCGCCGTCCCGGAGTCGGGCGTGGTCGCCCTCGCCGAGACGCGCGCGGGGCACGTCCGCGGCACCGCGATCGCGGCGGCCGCCGACGACCTCGGGTCGGCCGACGCCGTGCTCCTCGGGCCCGGCCTCGACGACGCGGCGGAGACCACCCGGATGCTCCCCCGCGCGGCGCGCGCTGCCGGCCGCGACACCGTGCTCGTGCTCGACGCCTTCGCGCTCGGGGCGCTCGCCGGGCACCCGCGGCTCGCCGGACGCGGCCCGCGCATCCTCACGCCCAACCAGGCCGAGGCCGCGCGGCTGCTCGGCCGCGACCTCCGCTCGCTCGACGCCGACACCGTCGCCATCGCGCGCCGCTACGACGCGGTGGTCAGCTGCTTCGGCCGTATCGCCTCCCCCGACGGGAGGCTGTTCGCCCTCGACGACGACGACCACGGCCTCGGCACCTCCGGCAGCGGAGACGCCCAGTCCGGGGCGATCGCGGGGCTGGCAGCCCGCGGCGCCGACCCGCTGCAGGCCGCCGTATGGGGCACCTACCTGCACACCGCGGCCGGCGCGGGCCTGGCCGCCGACCTCGCGCCGGTGGGGTACCTGGCGTCAGAGCTGGTCGACCGCCTGCCGCGGGAGCTGGCCGCGCTGTCCTGAGGCGCTGCCCGAGGCGCTGCCCGAGGGCATCGCCTGACCCGGCGTCCGGCTCGCTGTCCTGCCCCCCTGTCGCAGGACCGGTGCGTGAGACCGCGTACGCGGCGGAGGGGTGCCGCGCACGCGGAGCTGTCCGCACGGCCCAACGGTACGAGCCGTCGTCGGCCACGGGAAGACCGAGAAATTGCGGTATAGCCGGGTGGGCCCTCGCGGCGTTATCTTCAGCCCACATCCAGGCTCGACCGAGCCCGGAGGGAGGGGTGAACCGTAATGGACTGGAGCAATTTCTGGAGTGTCGTCTGGCTCTTCTTCTGGAGCTTCGCGTTCGTGGCCTATCTGTTCGCGCTGTTCGCGATCATCAGCGACCTGTTCCGTGACCACAAGCTCAACGGCTGGTGGAAGGCGCTGTGGATCATCTTCCTGATCTTCGTGCCGTTCCTCACGGCGCTCGTCTACCTGATCGCGCGCGGCCCCGGCATGGCCGAGCGCAACCAGAGGGAGGCCCGTCAGATGCAGTCGGCGACCGACGACTACATCCGCCAGGTCGCCGGGTCGAGCCCGGCGGACGAGATCGCCAAGGCCAAGGCCCTCCTCGACTCGGGCGCCATCTCGCCGGCCGAGTTCGAGCACCTCAAGTCGGTCGCGCTCGGGCGGCCCGCCGCCTCCGCGGGGCCGGCAGCCGGTGCGCACGCCGCACCGATGGCGGCGACCGCGCCGCCGACCGGCACGACCCCGCCGGCAGCGCCGACGGCCTGACCCACACCGGGCCGGGCGGGCACGCACCCGCCCGGCCACCCCGCCGCGCGGCAGGCGAGCGCGGCTCGCATCCCGCCGCGCGGCGGACCTCCGCCGGGCGCACAGGGAGGAGCACCCATGCCGGCACCGCAGTGGTGGCCGTTGCGCCGCCGCACCAAGAAGCCGCAGCCGGAGCCTCCGACCGGTGACGACGCCGATGCCGAGTCCAGCGCGGCGGCGGTGCAGACGGGCGTCGGCCGCAGCACGCGCATCCTGCTCGCGCTCGCCGGCGCGACGGTGGTGTCGTTCGGGATGGCCGCGATCAGCGGCATCCTGGCGCCGACCCTCCTCGCGCTCGTGCTCACCATCTGCGCCCAGCCGGTGCGGGTGTGGCTGACGAAGCACGGCACGCCGGAGGGGGTCGCCACCGGCGCGGTCGCGCTCACGATCTTCGCCCTCCTCGCCGCCTTCGCCGCGGTGATGGTCATCGCGCTCGCGCAGTTCGTCGGGATGCTGCCGCAGTACAAGCCGCAGCTGGAGGAGACGGGCGCCCAGATCGGCGCCTGGCTGCAGAGCATCGGCATCGGGCCGCAGGAGGTGCAGCAGATCAGCTCGGGCTTCGACCCGTCGAAGTTCCTGAACTTCTTCTCCGGGCTGCTCGGCGGCGCGCTGGGGCTGGTGTCGTTCCTGGTCGTGGTGCTGACGATGCTCATCCTGATGCCGGCGGACGCCGCCTACACGCCGACGCTGCTGCGCCAGCTCCAGCCGGTGCGTCCGAACCTCGTGTACGCGCTCACCGGGTTCGCGCACAGCGTCCGCCGGTACATGGTCGTCACCACCGCGCTCGGCGTGGTGCAGGGCGTGATCAACGGCGTGGCCCTGCTGCTGCTGGGCGTGCCGGCGGCGCTGCTCTGGGCGATCCTGTCGTTCCTGTGCTCGTTCATCCCGAACGTGGGCTACTTCATCGCCCTCGTGCCGCCGCTGGTGTTCGGCTGGCTGACCGGCGGCTGGCCGACCGTGGTCGCCGTCATCATCGTCTACGGCGTCATCAACGCGGTCGTGCAGTCGGTGGTGCAGCCGAAGGTGGTCGGCAACGCGGTGGCGCTCAGCCAGACGCTGACGTTCTTCTCGGTGCTGTTCTGGGCGGTGGTGCTCGGGGCGATCGGCGCCATCCTGGCCGTGCCGCTGACGCTGCTGGTCCGCGCCGTCCTGGTCGACTCCGATCCGCGGGCCCGCACCTGGCGGCCGATGCTCGGCGACCTGGAGACGACGCGTGCGCTCATGAAGCTGGACAGCGCAGAGCGCAAGGCGGTGCGGCAGGAGCAGAAGGCGCACAAGGGCGAGGCCACCGCCTCCGGAGGGTGAGTCGCGCTCCGTCAGTGCAGCAGCGCCTCCAGCGCCACCACGGCCACCCCGAACAGCGCGGTCGCCACCGCGCCGACCAGCCGCACCCAGATCGGCCGGTCGCGGACGCGGAACGCCAGATACCCCAGCCCGGCGAGCACCACGACCGCGCACCACAGCGAGAGCACGACGGCCGAGCGCACCGGGAGCAGCCCGAACATCGAGAGCACCAGCGGGATGCTCGGCACGATCGCCGCCTCCAGCATCCCGCTCGACTCGAACAGGGCGTGGCCGAGCGAGTCGCGCACCCGCACCCCGACGCTGTCCGCGTCGCCGTGGTGGGCGAGGGCGACCGAGAAGACGTGCGCCAGCCAGAAGACGACGATCGTGACGACGCAGAACAGCAGGATGCGGCCCGCGCTCGCGTGGTCGGCCTCCACCGAGGTCGCGGCGATCAGGCTCGCGTACACGACCGTGCCGTAGACCGCAGCCGGTGTGCCCCAGTGCCGCCAGACCGCACGGTGCGTCGGGTGCGGGACCGTCGTCGCCACGTCAGGCTCCGGCGACCGCGCTCGGCTCGACGGAGAGGTCGCCGCCGCCCTCCGTGGTCAGCCGCCGGCCGATCCGCACGAGCTGCGGCTCGTCGCTGAACGCCCCCGCGAACAGCGCCTCGCCCTTGCGGAACGACGGAGACTGCTCCAGGAGGTGCTGCGGCACGAACCCGAACACGTCCGCGATCTCGGCGAGGTCGCGTGGCGCGTTCATCCGCATCAGGCCCAGGTTGTCGCACTGCGAGAGCACGTTCGGGTGGATCTTCGTCGGCCGCTGGGTGGAGAGGAACAGCCACAGCCCGAACTTGCGGCCCTCTGCGGCGATCTGGATGAGCTGCTCGGTGAGCTGCGCCTCCACGCTGTTGCGGGGCTCCGGCGGGCAGAAGTTGTGGGCCTCGTCGATGACGATCAGCAGCGGCCGCCGCTCCATCCTCCGCTCCCAGAGATGCTCGAGCACGCCGAGCGCGGCCGCCTGCGGCTCGGCCGGGTGGGCGAACCCGCCCACGTCGAGCACGGTCACGCGCGGCCGCTCGTCGAGCACGTCGGTCGCGGAGCCGCCGCCGAACGCCCACAGCGGCCAGTCGAGGATCTCGAGATTGTCGATGCGCAGGCCGAGCCGGTGCCTGGCCGGGTCGGGCGACCCGACGAGCGAGGTGAGGAACGTGGACCGGTCGAAGTGGCCGGCGTCCTTGTCGAGGTGCAGGAGGGCGTTGTACTCCTCCTCGTCGGCGATCGGGTCGAGGCGGCCGACCGCCGCCTGCGAGCGCACGCTGAGGTCGACGAACCGGGTGTGCAGCTGGGGCTCGGTGGAGGTGCTGGAGTGCAGCACCCGGACATCCAGCGCGGCGAGGCGCGCGGCCTGCTGCGGGTCGGCATCCTCGCGCATCGCCGCCAGGCGCACGAAGTCGGCGTTCGGGTCGAGCACCGCGACCGGCAGCTCCGTGTTCAGGAGGAGCTGCTCCAGCACCACGCCGAGCGCGTACGTCTTGCCGGACCCGCTCTGCCCGCACCAGAAGGTGTGCCGGTTGAACCGCGAGCCGTCGATGACCGCCGGGCGCTCCGGCGCCTCCGCCGCCGTCCCGATCGTCAGCGGGATCATACGAGGCCCCCTCCGGTCGCGACCGTCGGATGCGCGTTCAGCGCGGCGTCCAGGCTGATGGCCGCCCTGATCAGCGCGAGGTGCGTGAACGCCTGCGGGAAGTTGCCGAGCTGGAGGCCGGCCGGGTCGATCTCCTCCGCGTAGAGCCCGACGTGGTTGCCGTACGTGAGCATCTTCTCGAAGGCGTAGCGGGCGTCGTCCAGCCGGCCGGCGTCGGTCAGCGCCCGCACGTAGAAGAACGAGCACAGCGAGAAGGTGCCCTCGGATCCCGGCAACCCGTCCGGCGACGCCGACGGGTTGTAGCGGTACACCAGGCTGTCGGTGACGAGCTCCTCGGTGATCGCGTCGAGCGTCGAGAGCCACATCGGGTCCTGCGGCGAGATCATCCCGACGATCGGCATCAGCAGGGTGATGGCGTCCAGGACGTCGGTCCCTGGATACTGCACGAAGGCGCGCCGCTCGGGGTTCCAGCAGCGCGTGAACACCTGCTCGTAGATCGCGTCGCGGGCGGCCAGCCAGGCCGGCAGCGGCGCCGGCCTCCCCCGCTCGGTCGCCATCCGGATCGCGCGGTCGAAGGCGACCCAGCACATGATCCGGCCGTAGGTGAAGTCCTTGCGGCCGCCGCGGGTCTCCCACACGCCCTCGTCGGGCTGGTCCCAGTTGTCGACGAGCCAGTTGATGATCGACACGAGCTTGGTCCAGCCCGGGTGGCCGATGGCGCGGACCCGCTCGCCGATGGCGAGGGCGTCGATCGCCTCCCCGTAGATGTCGAGCTGGAGCTGGTCGGCGGCGCCGTTGCCGACGTGCACCGGGCGCGACCCGGCGTAGCCCTCGAAGTGGTCGAGCGTGAGCTCCTCCAGGTCGGAGGACCCGTCGATCCTGTACATGATCTTGAGCGGTCCCGACGCCTCCCCCACCTGCTCGGCCACGCGGTCGGCCGCCCAGAGGATGAAGCCCAGGGCCTCCTCCGAGTGGCCGAGCGCGAGCAGCGCGTCGATCGAGAACGAGGAGTCGCGGATCCAGGTGTAGCGGTAGTCCCAGTTCCGCACGCCACCGAGCTGCTCGGGCAGCGCGGCCGTCGGGGCGGCGACGAGCGCCCCGGTCGGCGCGTACTGCAGCAGCTTCAGGACCATGGAGGAGCGCTCGACCGCCTCCCGCCAGCGGCCGCGGTAGGTGCTGCGGCCGATCCACTCGCGCCAGAAGCCGACGGTCTCGTCGAAGAGCCGGGTGGCCCTCGCCCTGGTCAGCTCGTGGGGGGCCGACTCGGGCTCCGTCTCGAACACCAGCATCCGCAGGTCGCCCGCCCGCAGGCTGAGCGAGACGTCCACGTCGTCCCCGTCGAGCGCGTCGCCGCCCAGCCCGTGCAGCGCGGCGCTCGTGTCGCCGGACTCGAACCGGACGCCGTGCGGGTACGCGGTCGCCGAGTGCGTCCGGCGGCCGTAGTCGAACCGCGGGCGGCACTCCACGCGGAACGTCAGCTCGCCGCGCACCATCCGGATCGCCCGCATCAGCAGCCGGTTCGGCGTCGGCACGGTCGGCTCGTCGGCGACCGGCATGAAGTCGATCACCTCGCCGACCCCGGCCTCGCTCATGAACCGGGTGATCAGCACGGCCGTCTGCGGGAAGTACATCTGCTTGACGCGCATCCCCTCCCCCGTGGCGTGGATGCGGAAGTATCCGCCCTTCTCGCGGTCGAGCAGCGACGCGAAGATCGACGGCGAGTCGAACCGCGGCGCGCAGAACCAGTCGACGGATCCGGCGGTCGAGACCAGCGCGACGGACTGCAGGTCGCCGATGAGGCCGTGGTCGGCGATGTTGGGGAACGGCTCGGTCATGGCGGCACACACCCTCCTGCGCCGCGCGGGCCGGCGCCTGGCCCGGATGCTAACGCCGGGCCGCCGGCCCGCAACAGGGGGCAGCTCGGCGGCCGCGTCAGCGCTGCAGCGGCTGCAGCCCCTCCGGGGCGGGGAACGGCAGGTCGATGTACAGCTGCGGCATGCCGACCGCCCCGAAGTCGTCGTGCTTCACGAGGATGCGCTGCGGCGACACCTCCGCGATGCGCACCCGCAGCAGGCTGCCGTCCGCCTGCCGCAGCTCGTAGATGTCGGCGAGGTAGCCGATTCCGGTCTCCTCCAGCGCCTCCTCGGCGGTGAGCCAGTCGACGACGCCGGTGCGCTCGCGGCCGAGCAGGTCGACGGCGACGAAGCCGTCCGCCTCCGGCCGCATCCAGCCCAGGCGCTCGCCGTCGCCGCGGCGGTGCTCGATCCACTCCTCCACGGGGACAGGCTAGCAATGCCGGACTGCCCATCCCCGCGCC
>NZ_JBPGXM010000076.1:0-18290 GCF_056755495.1 Leifsonia sp. KNZ12-8B | reverse complement strand
GTGCGCCCCCCCCCCGGGCCCCCCGCCCGCGCTGCTCCCACGGGGGGGGGGGGGGGGGGGGGGGCGGCGGGCCCCCCAAAAGGGGCCCCCCCCCGCCGGGGGGGGGGGGGGCTCTCCTCCCTTTTTACGAAGCGGTGCGCGGTGTCCGTGCAGTGCGGGGCGGGGCCGGGGTCAGTGGGCTCCGACGGTCACGGTCGGCTCGCCGGAGGTCTCGCCCGCGGCGGCCATCTCGTCCGCGATGCGGTTCGCCTCCGCGATGAGGGTCGCGACGATCTCCGACTCCGGCACGGTCTTGACGACCTCGCCCTTGACGAAGATCTGGCCCTTGCCGTTGCCGCTCGCGACGCCGAGGTCGGCCTCGCGGGCCTCCCCGGGGCCGTTCACGACGCAGCCCATGACGGCGACGCGCAGCGGGACGCTCATGCCCTGCAGGCCCTCTGTCACGCTGTCGGCCAGCGAGTAGACGTCGACCTGGGCGCGTCCGCAACTCGGGCACGACACGATCTCGAGCTTGCGCTCACGGAGGTTGAGCGACTGCAGGATCTGCAGGCCGACCTTCACCTCCTCGGCGGGAGGCGCCGACAGCGACACGCGGATGGTGTCGCCGATGCCCTCGCCGAGCAGGATGCCGAACGCCGTCGCCGACTTGATCGTGCCCTGGAAGGCCGGGCCGGCCTCCGTCACGCCGAGGTGGAGGGGCCAGTCGCCGCGCTCGGCGAGCATCCGGTACGCCTTCACCATGACGATCGGGTCGTTGTGCTTGACCGAGATCTTGAAGTCGTGGAAGTCGTGCTCCTCGAACAGGCTCGCCTCCCAGACCGCGCTCTCGACGAGGGCCTCGGCGGTCGGCTTGCCGTACTTCTGCAGCAGGCTCGGCTCGAGCGAGCCCGCGTTCACCCCGATGCGGAGGGAGACGTCGGCCGCCTTGGCATAGGCCGCGATCTTGCCGACCTGGTCGTCGAACTTGCGGATGTTGCCCGGGTTCACGCGCACGCCCGCACAGCCGGCGTCGATGGCCGCGTAGACGTAGTTGGGCTGGAAGTGGATGTCCGCGATGACCGGGATCTGGCTCTTCTTCGCGATGATCGGCAGCGCCTCTGCGTCGTCGCGGCTCGGCACGGCGACCCGGACGATGTCGCAGCCGGAGGCGGTGAGTTCGGCGATCTGCTGCAGGGTCGCGTTGATGTTCGTGGTGGGCGTCGTGGTCATCGACTGGACGCTGACCGGGGCGTCGCCGCCGACCAGGACCTTGCCGACGCGGATCTGACGGGACTTGCGACGGGGGGCGAGGGTCTCGGGGACCTTGGGCATCCCCAGATTGATTGCTGCCACGTGCTCAATCCTACGCGGCGGATTGGGAACCGTCTGGGCGTGGGTTGGGAGCGGGCTAGCCGAAGAGGTTGACCGGCTTGACGATGTCCGCGTACATCAGCAGCACGCTCATCCCGCCCAGCACGATCACCACGGCGAAGGTGAGCGGCATCAGCTTGGCCATGTCGACGGGCCCAGGGTCGCGGCGGCGGAAGATCTTCGCGACCGTGCGGCGCAGCCCCTCCCACAGCGCCCCGGCGATGTGCCCGCCGTCGAGCGGCAGCAGCGGCACCAGGTTGAAGACGAACAGCGCGATGTTGAGGGAGGCCAGCATCCCGACCATCGTGTAGGCCTTGTCGACCACCGGCACGCCGTCGAGCGCGGTCAGCTCCCCCGCGGCGCGGCCGATGCCGACGACGCTGATCGGCCCGTTCGGGTCGCGCTCTGCCGAGCCGAAGGCCGCGTTCCACACGTCGACCATGCGCTGCGGGAGGTGCAGGAAGACGTTGAACACCGCCTCCGTCTGCGCTCCCACCGCGGGAAGGACCGCCGTGACGGGCTGCGGGACGAGCTCCTGCACCGGGCCGATGCCGACGAAGCCGACGGTCAGCGTCTCGACGTCGCCCGCCGCATCCTTGACCACCTGGCCCTTGTCGTCCGTCTTCGCGACCTCGTTGCTGATCGGGGTGACGGTGACCGTGCGGTCGGCGCCGTCGCGCTCGACGACGACCGAGAGCGAGCGTCCGGCCGACTCGCGGATGATCGCGGTGGACTGCGCCCACGTGGAGATGCGGGTGCCGTCGATCGACACGATCCGGTCCCCCGGCTCGATGCCCGCGGCGGCGGCCGGCCCCTTCGGGTCGTCGGCCGAGCACGTCTGGCTGGTGCTCGTCGCCGGCAGCACGCACTGGCTGACCGTGGCGATGGTGGTGGAGTTCTGCGGCGCGCCGAAGCCCATGAGCAGCACGCCGAACAGCACGACGGCGATCACGAGGTTCATGAACGGCCCGCCGAACATGATGACGATCCGCTTCCAGACCGGGAGCCGGTAGAAGGTGCGCTCCTCCTCGCCGACGGCGACGGTCTCGGCGCTCGCCTGCCGGGCGTCCTGAGCCAGCCCCTGCATGAAGCCCGTGGTGGCGTTGCGACCCTGGCCGCCGTCCTTGCCCGGAGGGAACATCCCGATCATCGAGATGTACCCCCCGAGCGGGATCGCCTTCATTCCGTACTCGGTCTCGCCGCGGCGGAACGAGAACAGCGTCTTGCCGAACCCGATCATGTACTGCGTGACCTTGACGCCGAACAGCTTGGCGGGCACCAGGTGGCCGATCTCGTGCAACGCGATCGACAGCGCCAGCCCGATCAGGATGATGACGACGCCGAGGACGAACAGGAGCACGGATTCCACGGACTCAGGGTAGCCGCGGCCGGCTTGGAACGAGCAGGGCGAATGCTATGCCCTTAGTACGTCCGCCAGTTCAGGTTGCCGTTCCTCTGCAGATCACCGAAGTTCACGCAGAAGCCACCGCCCACGAAGGTCTTGTCCGTCCCGGTCCACACGCCGTTGTAGAGGACGGAGAAGTGGATGAACACCGTCGTGCCATAGGGAACGACGATCGACGCGGCGTTGCTGCGGATCTTCTGTCCATATCCCACCTGGAAGGGGCTCGAGTTGAACGTGTCGTTGATCCACGCCTCCCCAGCGTTCACGCCTCCGTAATAGCGCGAAGCACCGGTGCAGTTCGGGGCGTAGTAGATCGTGAACCCCTTGTCTGCGGCTTGAGCCGGCGCCACGCCGATCAGGCTGACGACGACGGAAGCGATCGTCGCCGCTATGGCGACCGCGGCTCGTCTGCGACGACCGGCCGACTTCCCGTTGCCCCGCGTGAAAATTCGCATCGCTTAACCTCTCGGTCGGTCCGAGGAGCGTCGCACATGTTCGTCGATCCCCCCGGATTCTCGAACTGCAATGGCGCGCCCCCATGACGGGCCACTGTCCACCTGCGAGGTGGACAGCTAGACGCTAACAGCCGTGATGCGGAGCGTATAGCCCCGTCAGCGGCCGATGACCGCGTCGGCGGCGGAGCGCGCCCACCCCTCGGCCTCCGTGAGGGACTCACGCGTGAGCTCCCCGGCGGGTTCGTGCGCGTCGACGATGCGCTCCACCGTCTCGACGATCGCCAGGTAGCCGATCGCTCCCGCGTGGAATGCGGCGACAGCCTGCTCGTTCGCCGCGTTGAAGACTGCCGGGTAGGTGCCTCCGGCGGCGCCCACCCGCTTGGCGAGCGCGACCGCAGGGAACGCCGCGTCGTCGAGCGGCTCGAAGGTCCACGTGTGGGCCTGCGTCCAGTCGAGTGGGGCACCGACTCCGGGCACCCGGTCTGGCCAGCCCAGCCCGAGGGAGATCGGGAGGCGCATGTCCGGCGGGGAGGCCTGCGCGATCGTGGAGCCGTCGACGAACTCCACCATCGAGTGGATGACCGACTGCGGGTGCACCGTGACCTCGATCTGCTCGAACGGCACGTCGAACAGCAGGTGCGCCTCGATCACTTCGAGGCCCTTGTTGACGAGCGTCGAGGAGTTCGTCGTCACGACCAGGCCCATGTCCCAGGTCGGGTGTGCGAGCGCCTCCCGTGGGGTCACGTCGCGCAGAGACTCCCGGCTGCGGCCGCGGAACGGCCCACCTGACGCGGTCAGCACCAGCCGGCGCACCTCGTGCGGGAACCCGGACCGCAGCGCCTGCGCGATCGCCGAGTGCTCCGAGTCGACGGGAACCAGCTGCCCGGGAGCGGCGGCCCGTTTGACGAGCTCGCCGCCGACGATCAGCGACTCCTTGTTGGCGAGCGCGAGCATGGCGCCCGTCTCGAGCGCGGCCAGCGTCGGGCCGAGTCCCACGGAGCCGGTGATGCCGTTGAGCACGACGTCGGCCTCCACCGACCGCACGAGCCGCTCGGCGTCCTCGGCCCCGAGCGCGGTCTCCCGCACCCCGAACCGCTCCGCCTGCTCCGCGAGCAGCTCCGCGTTGCGCCCGGCGGTCAGCCCGACGACGTCGAACCGCCCGGGATTCGCCGCGATGACGTCGAGCGCCTGCGTCCCGATCGACCCGGTGGACCCGAGGATGACGACGCGGCGCTGCGCCGGGGCGGGCATCAGCGCGCCGTCTTCAGGATGTCGATGACGAAGACCATCGTGTCCGTCGCCTTGATCTCGCCGCTGCCCTTGTCGCCATAGCCGTCGGCGGGCGGGATGACCGCGATCACCTGCGAGCCGACCTTCTGGCCCTCCAGCGCCTTCTGGAAGCCCTTGACGACACCGGTCGTGGCGAACGACACCGGGGCGCCGTTGCTCCAGCTGGAATCGAACATGTGGCCATTCCGCCACAGGACGCCCTTGTACTGAACACTCACGGTGTCGCCGGGCTGCACCGTGTCGCCGTCGCCCTGCTTCAGCACGGCGATCTTCGTCTCCTTCGGCGGATCGGCCTTCGGAATGGTGATGGTCGGCTCGCCGGTCTTCGCGAGCGTGACGCTCGGGAAGCCGGCCGGCGGCTCGACCGCCTTGCCGTTCGCCTTCGTGGCGGCGACGGCGACGAGATCGGCCACCAGCACCACCGCGTCCTTCTCGGTCAGGCTGAGCTGCGACAGGTTGGCGCTGCCCAGTGCGTCCTTCGCGGGCGCCGTGAGGACGACACGCGAGCCGATCGGGAGGCACTCGACCGCTCGGACGATGCCGGGCAGGAATTTCCTGTCGTCGAGCGTGACGGTCTGGGCGTCGTTCGGCTCGAAGCCGATGGCGGGGATCAGCTCCTTGCCCGTCGTACCGCTGTAAGCGGCGACAGCGACGTCGACCGCGGACCCCGCCTTCGCCTTCTCACCCGTGCCCGTGATGACCACGCTGCGCTCGACGTCGCTCGTCGTGAGCGGCGACGAGAGCTTGATGGTCGGGGCGGCCCGGAACGCGCCCTCCACCTTCACGGACTTCGAGGCGTCGCCCGCCTTGACGTTCTCGCAGGAGGCGGCGGTAGCGGTCGGCGTGGAGCTCGCGCTCGGCTCGCCCGAGGAGGAGCTGCAGGCGGCCAGCCCGGTCACGACGAGGGCGGCGGTGAGGAGGGTGAGAGTCTTGCGCACGACGCACAAGTCTGCCGCATCCGCCTCTGGCCCCGCTGACAGTCCGCCGTGCGCTCCCGCCTACGATGGAGGGCATGACCCGCGAATTCTCCGTGCCCCAGTCCCGCCACCTCGTCACCGAGCTGCCCGGCCCGCGGTCCGTGGAGCTGCAGCAGCGGCGCGTGGCCTCGGTCAGCCGAGGCGCCGGAACGCTCGCGAACATCTACATGGAGTCCGGCTCCGGCGCCATCCTGGTCGACGTCGACGGCAACCGCCTCATCGACCTGGGCTGCGGCATCGGCGTCACCACGATCGGCCACGCGCACCCCGCGGTCGCGGCAGCCGCCGCCGAGCAGGCGTCGAAGCTCACCCACACCCTCTTCACCGTGACCCCGTACGAGAACTACGTGAAGGTCGCCGAGAAGCTCGCCCAGATCACGCCCGGCGACTTCGAGAAGCACAGCATCCTCGTCAACTCGGGCGCCGAGGCCGTGGAGAACGCGGTCAAGATCGCCCGCAAGTACACGGGCCGGCGCGCCATCGCGACGCTCGACCACGCGTTCCACGGCCGCACCAACCTCACCATGGCGATGACGTACCGCCCCTGGCCGGAGCGCGCCGGGATGGGGCCGTTCCCCGGCGAGATCTACAGCCTCCCGATCAGCTACCCGTTCCGCGACCCGGAGGGGATGACCGGCGAGGAGGCCGCCGAGCGGACCATCGACTACATCAACACGCACATCGGCGCGACCGAGCTCGCCGCCCTGTTCGTCGAGCCGATCCAGGGCGACGGCGGGATCATCATCCCGGCGCCCGGCTACTTCAAGCGCCTCAGCGAGTTCTGCACCGAGAACGGCATCGTCTTCGTCGCCGACGAGATCCAGGCCGGCATCGCCCGCACCGGCGCGTGGTACTCGATCGAGCACCACGGCGTCGTGCCCGACCTCGTCACCACGGCGAAGGGCGTCGCGGGCGGGTTCCCGCTCGCGGCGGTGACCGGCCGCGCCGAGATCATGGACGCGGTCCAGCCCGGCGGCATCGGCGGCACCTTCGGCGGCAACCCGGTCTCGACCGCCGCCGCGCTCGCGGTGTTCGACGTCATCGAGCAGGAGGATCTGATCGCCGAGGCGCAGCGCGTCGAGCGCAGCCTCCTGGCCCGCATCGGCGACTGGGCCGAGCGCTTCCCGGTCGTCGGCGAGGTGCGCGGCAAGGGTGCGATGTTCGGCGTCGAGCTCGTCGTGCCCGGCACGAAGAAGCCGAACCCGGAGGCGCTCAAGCAGGTGCTCGGCCACGCGACCCGCAACGGCGTCATCCCGCTCGACGCGGGCAGCTGGGACAGCGTCCTCCGCCTCCTGCCGTCGGTCGTCATCAGCGACGAGCTCATCGACGACGCGGCGACGGTGCTCGAAGAGGCGCTCGGCCGGCTCGGCTGAGGCAGCGCGGGGTGAACCGGATGCGGCGACGGCGCCTCGGCGCGCTCGCGCGACTGACCGCGGCGGCGACGGTGGTCGCCGCCGCGCTCGGCGTCGTGCCGGCCACCGGGGCGTTCGGCGCCGAGCGGGCCTCCTTCGAGCCCGGGCAGATCATCAGCGACGACAGCTTCTACAACCCCGACGCGATGACGGCGGGGCAGATCCAGCGATTCCTGGAGGAGCGGCGCTGCCGGCCGAAGGACGACTCGCCCTGCCTCGACGAGTTCCGCATGACAACGCCGGACACACCGGCGTCCGCCGAGCGCTGCGAGGCGATCCCCGGCCACAGGAAGGAGCGGGCGAGCAGCATCATCGCGCGCGTCGCGAAGGCCTGCACGATCAGCCCGCGGGTCCTGCTCGTGCTGCTGCAGAAGGAGCAGTCGCTGCTCACCGCGCCGAGCGCCTCCGGCTACCAGAAGGCCACCGGATACGCGTGCCCGGACACCGCCGAGTGCGACAAGCGCTACTTCGGCTTCTTCAACCAGGTCTACCGAGCCGCGTGGCAGTTCCGCGAGTACACCGCGCATCCCGGTGACTGGCGCTACCGGATCGGCGCGAATCGCATCCAGTTCCACCCCGACGCGACGTGCGGCGCGAGCAGCGTGCGGATCGTGAACCAGGCGACCGCGAACCTGTACAACTACACGCCGTACCAGCCGAACGACCAGACGCTCGCGCATCCGAGCGGCCCGGCGGGCGACTGCTCGACCTACGGAAACCTCAACTTCTCGCGCCTCTACACGAGCTGGTTCGGCGACCCGCTGGCCGTGCGGTTCGGCGGCTTCGTGCCGCCCTGCCTGCTGTACGCGGGCGGTTACGGCTGCGATGCGCCCCGCGCCTTCCCGGGATGACCGGCTCATGCCGCCTCCGGAATACGGCCGTGGCTACGCTCGACGGGTGAGCATCCACGACGCCGAGGGCGCTGCAGCCGCCGACCGCCCGGACCAGCAGGAGGTCCAGCGACCGGGGCCGCTATACTTCTTCCTCCGCTGGATCATCGCGCCCGTCGCGAAGCTCGTCTACCGCCCGCGCGTCATCGGCCGGCGCAACGTCCCGCGCTACGGCAAGGTCATCCTGGCCAGCAACCATCTGTCGTTCATCGACTCGGTGCTCATCCCGATCACCTCGCCGCGGCGCGTGCAGTTCCTCGCCAAGTCGCACTACTTCGAGGGCACCGGCTTCCGGGGCCGCGTCTCCAAGGCGTTCTTCACCGCGATCGGCGCGGTCGGCGTCAAGCGGGGTGCGGGGCAGGCCGCTCAGGAGGCGCTGGAGCAGTCCCGGCGCATCATCGACACAGGCGCCGCCTTCGCGCTCTACCCCGAGGGCACGCGCTCGCTCGACGGCCGCCTCTACAAGGGCCGGACCGGCGTCGGCTGGCTCGCGCTGACCACCGGCGCGAAGGTCGTCCCGGTCGGCCTCATCGGCACGAACGAGATGCAGCCGGTCGGCGAGAAGTTCCCGCGCGTACGCCGGGTGACCGTCGTCTTCGGCGAGCCGCTCGACCTGGCCTACCTCGGCCCAGCCGACTCGGGCCGTGCCCGGCGCCAGGCGACCGACGAGATCATGGCGGCCATCCACAAGCTCACCGGGCAGGAGCTCGCCGGCAGCTACAACGAGGCTCCCCCAGCGGGTGCCGTCGAGCGGGTCAAGCGCGTGCTGCGGCCGGAGCGGCTCTAGGCGCGCGCCTGACTGCGGGCGCGGAACGTCCGCGCCTTCTGCCGGTTGCCGCAGACCTCCATGCTGCACCACTGGCGGGAGCCGTTGCGCGACGCGTCGTAGAACGCCCAGCGGCAGTCCTCGCCGCCGCACAGCTTCACGCGGCCCAGCCGGCCCTGGATGCTGAGGACCAGCGCGCTGGCGACCGCGGCCTCCGCCACGGTCGTCGCCGTGGGTGCCAGTCCGCCGTCGACCGCGGTGACCGGGATGCTCGCGCCCGGCAGCGGCTCGCGACCGCCGTCGACGATCGCGCGCAGCGCGTCGCGCAGGCGCCGGGCCTTCGCCCGCTCCCCCGGCTCGAGCCCGTGCGCGCCCGCCCAGGCGCGGAACGCGGCCGGGTCGTCGAGCTGGTCGGTGCCGTCCTCGACGTCGAGCGTGTTGAGGAAGTCCACGAGGAGGTCGGGGCCGAGCTCGGGAGCATTCGTCTGCATGCAACCATTGTAACGCAATAGGTGGTTACGGTAACCTGATGGCGAATAACCAGTCATCGCTGATAGGGGGTTATCATGCATCCGCTGACCATCTGGGCCATCGCGACGAACAGCCTGGCGGAGCGCGAGCGGGAGGCCCAGCTGCTGCGCCGGCAGCACGATTCCGGCATCCCGCAGCCGCCGCCGCTGACGCGCGACGAGCGCTGGGTCGCCGCGATCCACCGCTGGGCCGCGGCGGAGCCGCAGCAGCAGCAGCCGGCAGCTGCTCCCGCGCCCGCTCCCGCCGCGTCCGCCGTCGCCCCGCGCCTCGGCTGCGCCTGACATCGGGTCGGCGCGACACGCCGCGCCCGCGCCGGGCGCGACGGCGTGTCGTGACAACTCGTCGGTGAGGAGGCCGCCGGGTCAGACCAGCGTGAGGATCTCCGGGCGGTGGTGCACCGGGAAGTTGACGCTCGCGGCGATGAAGCACTTCTCCGAGGCGGGCGCGTGCAGCGTCTCCGCCAGCGCCGCCTGGGCCGGGTCGGCGACCGTGACCCGCGGGTGCAGCGTCACGCTCGTGAAGTGCCCGCCGCCGTTCCCGTTCTGCTCCATGACGCCGGTCGCCGCGTCGGTGTAGCCGACGACAACGACCCCGGCCGCCGCCGCCTCGGCGAGATAGCTGAGCATGTGGCACTGCGCGAGCGCGGCCAGCAGCAGCTCCTCGGGGTTCCAGCGGTCGCGGTCGCCGAAGAACACGCGGTCCGCCGAGCCCTCGATCGCGTGCTTGCCGGCGGCGCCGACCACGTGCTCGCGCCCGTAGGCCTTGTAACCGCTGGTCCCGGTCCCCCGGTTCCCGGTCCACTCCAGGTCGATTGCGTACGAGTGCTCGAGCTTCATGGTTCGATTCTGGCACCCCGGATAGACTTGGGGCCCATGACCGACACCCTCCGCACCTCCGCGCCCGTCTACTCGGTGAAGCAGGAACGCCGCATCGTCACCGCCGTCCCCGGCCCGAAGTCGCAGGAGCTGCACGAGCGCCGCCTGGCCGTCGTCCCGACCGGTGTGTCCTCCGCCCTGCCCGTCTACATCGCCCGCGCCAACGGCGCCGTGCTGGTCGACGTCGACGGCAACCAGTTCGTCGACTTCGGCGCCGGCATCGGCGTCACCACCATCGGCCACACCGAGACCGCCGTCGTGGAGGCCGCCGCCGCGCAGCTGCAGGACGTCATCCACACGCTCTTCACCATCACCCCGTACGAGGAGTACGTGCGCGTCGCCGAGCTGCTCGCCGAGCACACCCCCGGCGACCACGCCAAGAAGACCGTGCTCGTCAACTCCGGCGCCGAGGCCGTCGAGAACGGCGTGAAGATCGCGCGCAAGCACACCGGCCGCCGCGCCGTCGCCGTGCTCGACCACGCGTACCACGGCCGCACCAACCTCACGATGGCCATGAACTACAAGGCCATGCCGTACGCGACCGGCTTCGGCCCGTTCGCCGGCGACGTCTACCACGCGCCCAGCTCGTACCCGTACCGCGACGGCCTCAGCGGTCAGGAGGCCGCGGCCCGCACGATCGCCTACCTCGAGAAGGTCGTCGGCGCCTCCGACCTGGCCTGCCTGGTGGTCGAGCCGATCCAGGGCGAGGGCGGCTTCATGGTGCCGGCCGACGGCTACCTGCCCGCCCTCCAGGAGTGGTGCACCGCCAACGGCGTCGTCTTCATCGCCGACGAGATCCAGAGCGGGATGGCCCGCACCGGCGCGTACTACGCCAGCGAGCACTTCGGGCTGGTCCCCGACCTCGTCCTCAGCGCCAAGGGCATCGCGGGCGGCCTCCCGCTCGCCGCGGTCACCGGCCGGGCCGAGATCATGGACTCCGCGCAGCCGGGCGGGCTGGGCGGCACCTTCGGCGGCAACCCGGTGGCCGCCGCCGCCGCGATCGCCGTCTTCGAGGAGATCGAGAAGAACGACCTCCTCGCCGAGGGCGCCCGCATCGAGCGCACGCTCAAGCCGGCCCTCCTGAAGCTGCAGGAGAAGTACGACATCATCGGCGACGTGCGCGGCGTGGGCGCGATGCTCGCCATCGAGCTCGTCAAGCCGGGCACCGCGCAGACCACCAAGGAGCCGAACCCGGAGGCGGTCAGCGCGATCGTCGCGTACGCCGCGCAGCAGGGCGTACTCTTCCTCAACGCCGGCACCTGGGGCAACGTGCTCCGCTTCCTGCCGAGCCTGGCGGTGAGCGACGAGCTGATCGCCGACGCCGTGTCGGTCATCGACGACGCGCTCGCCTCGCTGTGAACGGCGGCATGAGCGGGAGCGCGGTCTTCACCGGCGAGGAGGCGGTCGAGCTCGCGGTCGTCGAGCGGAGCGGGTTCGTCGAGTCGCGGCACGTCGGCTCGGCCGTGGTGCTCGGGCCGGACGGCGCCGTCGTGCGCACGCTCGGGGCGCCCGAGCGCCCGGTGTTCCCGCGCTCGACGATGAAGCCATTCCAGGCGGTCGCGATCATGGGCGCCGGCGTCGCGCTCGAGGGCGCCAACGCTGTGCTGGCGACGGCGAGCCACGCCGGCACGCCCGCCCACGTCTCGGTCGTGCGCACGATCCTCGCCCAGGGCGGTCTCACCGAGGACGCACTCGGCTGCCCCGCCGACTGGCCGGGCGACTCCGCCTCCCGCGACGAGCTCGTCCGCACCGGAGAGGGCCCGCGGCCGATCTACATGAACTGCTCGGGCAAGCACGCCGCGATGCTGGTCGCCTGCCGCACGCACGGCTGGCCGCTCGAGAGCTACCTCGACCCGCAGCACCCGCTGCAGCACCACATCCGCGACACCGTCGAGCGCCTCACCGGCGAGAAGGTGACGGTCACCGGCGTGGACGGCTGCGGCGCTCCCGTGTTCGCGCTGCCGCTCACGTCGCTCGCTCGCGGCATCCAGCGGATCGCCACGGCCTCGGAGGGCTCGCCGTTCCAGCTGTTCCGCAACGCGGCGCTGCTCAAGAACGCCGTGCTGGCCAACGGCTGGGCCCTCGACGGCCCCGGCCGCGCCAACACCGTCGTCATCGACGAGCTGGGCGTGTTCGCGAAGCTCGGCGCCGAGGGTGTCATGGTCATGGCCGCGCCGGACGGCACGACCGTGGCGCTCAAGATGCTCGACGGCAGCCTCCGCGCCGCCTCCGTCGTCGGCCTGTCGCTGCTGGCCGACGCGGGCGCGATCCCGCGGGAGGCGGTGGAGGCGGTGCTCCCGAAGCTCGACCTCGCCGTTCTCGGCGGCGGGCAGCCGGTCGGCGCGATCCGCGCCTCCTACGCCGCCGCCTGACCCGTCTCCCCCGCTTCATCCGTTTGGCGCGACATGCCGTGCCGGAAGCCGCCGAGACGGCATGTCGTGACAAACGGATGGGGAGCTGGGCAGCCGGGACTACGGCGTCGCCCGCGCCAGTCGCTTCGCGCGTGCGGCGGCGCTCAGCTGCGCGATCAGCACCACGAGGATGGTGATGATGAAGACGGCGCTCGCGATCACGTTCGCCTGCGCCGGGATGCCGCGCGACGCCGCGATGTAGATGTACATCGGGAACGTCGTCACCGCGCCGGCGTTGAAGTTCGTGATGATGAAATCGTCGAAGCTCAGCGAGAACGACAGCAGCGCCGCAGACAGGATGCCGGGCAGCAGCAGCGGGAAGGTGATCCGCCAGAACACGGCGATCGGCGACCCGTAGAGGTCGCGTCCCGCCTCCTCCAGCGCCGGGTCGAGGGAGGCGACGCGCGCCTTCACCGTCACCACCACGAAGCTGATACAGAACATCACGTGCGCGATGATGATCGTCCCGAAGCCCTTGTTGACGCCGAGGCTCAGGAACTGGGCGGCGAGGCCGGCGCCGAGCACGACCTCCGGGCTCGCCATCGGCAGGAACAGCAGGAGGCTGGTCTGCGACCGGAAGCGGAACCGGTACCGCATCAGCGCGAGCGCGATCATCGTGCCGAGCACCGTCGCCACGACCGTCGAGATGAGGCCGATGATGATGCTCGCCATGAAGGCGTCGCAGATGCCGGCCGCGTCGCAGACATTGGTCCAGTTGCGCAGGGTGAAACCGCGCCACGCGATGTTGTTCTTGATCGCGTCGTTGAACGAGAACACGAACGTGTAGATGATCGGGATGAGCAGGAAGGCGAGTGCGAGGAACGCGTACACGCCGAGACCGAGCCCCTTGAACCGGAAGCGCGACGGGCGGCCGGGGACGGGCGCCGGCGTGATCTCGCTCGGCCGGACGACGTTCGGTGCGTGGTTCTGCGCGGTGGTCACAGCAGGTCCTCCGTCCCGCTCCGGCGCACGTAGACGCCGACGATCACGAGGATGACCGCCATCAGGATCACCGACATGGAGGCGGCGGTCGGGTAGTTCTGCAGCACGAGGAAGTTGCTCTCGATGACGTTGCCCATCATCGAGGTGTCCGCAGCGCCGAGGAAGTCCTGCGACGCATTGATGTAGTCGCCGGCGGCGGGGATGAAGGTGAGCAGCGTCCCGGACACGATGCCGGGCATCGACAGCGGGACCGTGACCTTGCGGAAGGTGGTCCAGTTGCTCGCGTAGAGGTCCTGCCCCGCCTCCAGCAGCCGGGTGTCGAGACGCTCCAGCGTCGCATACAGCGGCAGCGTCATGAACGGGATGAAGTTGTACGTCAGGCCGAAGATCACCGAGAACGGCGTTCCGGTGATGTGCGCGTCCGGCGGGAGGATCGACAGCGCCTTCAGCGTGCTGGCGACCCAGGCGTCGTCGCTGAGGATGGACTTCCAGGCCAGCGTCCTCAGCAGGAAGCTGATGAAGAACGGCGCGATCACGAGCGTCATCAGCAGGTTCTGCAGCACCGGCCGGCCGCGCATCTTCACGCCGATGAAGTACGCCAGCGGGTAGCTGATCACCAGCGCGGCCGCCGTCGCGATGAGGGCGTAGAGGAAGGAGCGGAGGATCTGCGGCCAGTACTCGGCGATGGAGTCGGTGTAGTTGGTCCACTGGAACGCCGTCTGGTACTGCCCGATGTCGCCGTCGAGCACCGGCGCCTGGAACGACGTGATGATCAGCGAGATCAGCGGCGTGAGGAAGAACAGGACGAGGTACAGCACGCCCGGCAGCAGCAGCACCAGCGCGATGCCGCTGCGGCGCCGGACCGCGGGCTCCTGATCCTGGGTGGGAGGCGCGCTGCCGGTGAAGGCCGCGATGGCCATTACGCGCCCTCCAGCTCGTTCAGGATCCGTTCCCGCGCCTGCGCCGCGATGGCCTGCGTGTCTGCGTCGTCGGCGAACCGGCCGTCGGCGGGCGGCTCATCCGCGAGCACGAAGGTGTGGTCGGCCTCCCAGGCCACCCAGACCGTCGCACCCAGCCCGGCGACCGGGCCGCTGGTGAGGTTCTGCGCGAACACCACGACCGTGCCGGCGCCCGGGATGTCGACCAGGTACTGCGTGCTCACCCCGCTGAACGACACGTCGGTGACGCGCCCCGGTCCGAGCCGGTTGGCGCCGGACGGGATGGTCTCCGGCGTCGCGTGGAGGGTCAGCTTCTCGGGCCGCACTCCGACGGTGACCATGCCGGTCTCGCGCTGCGCCCGCGATCGCGGGACCTGGATGCGGGCGCCGGCGACCTCGATCCCGAGCGTGGCGGTCGAGGTCTCGACGACCGGACCGGCGAACAGGTTGGACTGGCCGAGGAAGTTCGCGACGAACACGGTCGACGGCAGCTCGTAGAGCACCTCGGGCGCCCCCATCTGCTCGATCCGGCCCTTGTTCATGACGGCGACCGTGTCGGCCATCGTCATGGCCTCCTCCTGGTCGTGCGTCACGTGCACGAAGGTGAGGCCGACCTCCAGCTGGATCGACTTCAGCTCCAGCTGCATCTGCCGCCGCAGCTTGAGGTCGAGGGCGCCGAGCGGCTCGTCGAGCAGCAGCAGCGCCGGCCGGTTGACGACGGCGCGGGCGAGCGCGACGCGCTGCTGCTGTCCGCCGGAGAGCTGCGCGGGACGGCGGGCGGCGAGGTGGTCGAGCTCGACCAGGCGGAGGGCCTCGTGCGCCTTCGCGACCGGGTCGGAGATCCGGCGCCGGCGCAGGCCGAACGCGACGTTCTCGAGGATGGTCATGTGCGGGAAGAGCGCGTAGCTCTGGAACACCGTGTTGACCGGACGCTGGAAGGGCTTGGTCTTGGTGACGTCCTTCCCGCCGATCAGCACCTGCCCGGCGGTCGGCTCCTCCAGCCCCGCCACCAGCCGCAGGGTCGTCGTCTTGCCGCAGCCGCTCGGGCCGAGCAGGGCGAAGAACGATCCGGCGGGGATGGTGAGGTCGAGATCCTCGATGGCGGTGAAGCCGGGGAAGCGCTTGGTGATCCCGCTCAGCTGCAGGTCGGCGCCCGACTCGGCGAAGACTCCCTTCGGCATCAGGCCCCCAGGATGACCTTCTGGAACGCGGCCTGGTACTTCTGCTCCTCCGCCGGGGTCAGCGTGCGGAACACATGCGCCTGGGACAGCGTCTCGTCATCCGGGAAGATGAGCTGGTTGTCGGCGAGCGACGGGTCGATGGCCGTCGCCGCCTCCTTCGCGCCCTGCACCGGGGTGATGTAGTTGACCCAGGCGGCGACCTCGGCAGCGACCTCGGGCTGGTAGTAGTAGTCGATCAGTTTCTCGGCGTTGGCCTTGCGGGTCGAGCCGATCGGGATGAGGAAGTTGTCGCTCCAGAGGGTGCCGCCGGCCTCGGGGAGCGCGAACTCCCAGTTGTCGCCGGCCTCCGCGTTGAGCTGGGTGATGTCGCCCGACCAGCAGATCGCCGCGAGGGTGTCGCCGGACTTCAGGTCGTTGAGGTACGAGTTGCCCTTGATGTTGCGGATCTGGCCGTCGCTGACTTCCTTGGTCAGCTTGTCGATGCCCTTCTCGAAGTCGGCGTCCGTGAAGTCGCCCGAGATGTCGACGCCCTGCTGCAGGAGGATCAGTCCCATCGTGTCGCGCATCTCGCTGAGCACGCCGACCTTGCCCTTGAGCTCGGGCTTCCAGAGGTCGTCGACCGACTTCAGGCCGTTCGGGAGCTTCTCCTTGTTCCAGCAGATGCCGGCGAAGCCGCTCTGCCAGGGGAGGGACTTCTTCCGGCCCTTGTCGAAGTCGACGTCGACGAGGTTCGAGACGAGGTTCTTCTTGTTCGGGATGGCGTCGGCGTCGAACTCCTGCACGTAGCCGAGCCGGATCCACCTGGCGACCATCCAGTCGGTGAGGCAGACCGTGTCGGCGCCGATGTCCTTGCCGAGCGCGAGCTGGTCCTTGACCTTGGCGTAGTAGGTGTTGTTGTCGTCGACGGCGACGTCGTACTTCACCTTGATGCCGGACTGCTTCTCGAAGGCTTCGAGCGTGGGGTAGCCGCCCGAGTCGTCCTGGTCGAGGTACGCCTGCCAGTTGGCCCAGGTCATGGACTTGTCGGTCGAGGACTGATCCTTGGCCGGGGTCGGCTTGCTGCCGGCTCCCCCGGTCGAACAGGCCGCGAGAGCCAGGGCCGCCGCACCGGCGCCGACGCCGGCGAGCATGCCGCGGCGCGTGAGCTGCGACTGCTGCGCGGCCAGCACGAGGCGGCGGATCATCGGGTCTTGCGGGAGGGGCCTGGGCTTCACGGGGTGCTCCTTCGGGGGGATCGAACTCGGACCACGGGCGACGCTCCGCCGACGCACATCGGCGTGCCGTCGCGGTGGGACGATCCTGGCACACCGGTGTGCAAACCGCACCAGATAACGGGCAGATCGTCCATCTTGAAACATGATCTTTACGAAATCCGTGCCGGATCGCACGAATCGAGCGCGAAACCGCACCGGTCCGTCTCGCGATCGACCCGTGCGGCCGTGATCCGCAGCCGACTGAGGAAAACCGCCCTCCATCCCGAATGATTTGACGGAATCAGCAGAAGAGGACGAAACCGACTATCGAGATGCTCGGTCATCCCGGCTATGGTGAGAGCGAATCCCCGAACGAGTGGAAGGAACCTCATGAAGGTCGCGATCCCCCGCGAGATCAAGAACAACGAGTTCCGGGTGGCCATCACCCCCGCGGGCGTGCACGATCTGGTCGGCAACGGGCACGAGGTGTTCGTGGAGGCGGGCGCCGGCGTCGGCTCCTCCATCCCGGACCAGCTCTACGCCGACGCGGGCGCGACGATCCTCCCCGATGCCGCGAGCACCTGGGAGGCCGCCGACCTCGTCCTCAAGGTCAAGGAGCCGATCGAGAGCGAGTACGGCTACTTCCGCGAGGGGCTCGTGCTGTTCACCTACCTGCACCTCGCCGCCGACGAGGCGCTGACCAGGGCCCTCGTGGAGAGCCGGGTCACCGCCATCGCGTACGAGACGGTGCAGCTGCCCAACCGCAGCCTCCCCCTCCTCGCGCCGATGAGCGAGGTCGCCGGACGGCTCTCCCCCATCGTCGGCGCCAACACCATGCTGAAGCCGAACGGCGGCCCCGGCCTGCTCGTCCCCGGCGTCCCCGGCACGCACCCCGCGGTCGTGACGGTGCTCGGCGGCGGTGTCGCCGGCACCAACGCCACCCACGTCGCCGTGGGCCTCGGCGCCGAGGTGACCGTGCTCGACACCAACATCGCCCGGCTGCGGGAGCTCGACGCGCTGTACGCGGGCCGGATCAAGACCATCGCCTCCAACAGCTTCGAGATCGAGAAGGCCGTTGTCGCCTCCGACCTCGTCATCGGCTCGGTGCTCGTCCCGGGCGCCAAGGCGCCGAAGCTCGTCAGCAACGAGCTGGTGTCGCGCATGAAGCCCGGCAGCGTGCTCGTCGACATCGCGGTCGACCAGGGCGGCTGCTTCGCGGACTCGCACCCGACGACGCACGCCGACCCCACCTTCACGGTGCACCAGTCGCTGTTCTACTGCGTCGCCAACATGCCGGGTGCGGTGCCGCACACCTCCACGTACGCGCTCACGAACGCGACCCTCCCCTACGCGCGCGCCATCGCCAACCGCGGCTGGCACGCGGCGCTGGCCGCTGACGCGTCGCTGGCCCTCGGCCTCAACGTGCACGACGGCCGCGTGACCAACGCCGGCGTGGCGGAGGCCCACGGGCTCGAGGCGGTCGAGGTGGCGGACGCGCTGGCCGAGCGGGCGCTCAGCTGACGTCGAACCACTGGTCGCCGATCTCCACCCTCGTCCCCCGCGTCACGCGGTAGCGGCGGGCCCCCCCCCCGACGCCGGCCACCCCCCCCCCCCCGGGGCCGCGCCGCGCCAAACGGGCGGAACGGGGCGCCAAACCCCCCACCCCCGCCCCCC
>NZ_JBPGXM010000075.1:0-18501 GCF_056755495.1 Leifsonia sp. KNZ12-8B | reverse complement strand
AGATGTGTATAAGAGACAGTTCTCGGACAGTGCGCTGCGGTCAGGATTCTCGCCGACCACGGTGCTCAATGTGTCGTCAGTGACGATCAGACGTCGGCGACCTTGCGGCCCTTGTACTCGAGGAACAGGGCGGTGCCCGCCGAGTCCTCGACGACCTTGGCGCGGTGCGGCAGGGAGTAGGTGACCTTGCCGTTCTCGATGGTCTTGACGAGCGTGGGGACCTCGGCCTTCCACTGCGAACGACGGGCGTGCGTGTTGGCGCGAGACTGCTTCCGCTTCGGAACGGCCATGTCTATCTCTCTTCTCCGGCCCCGTCGGACGGGGCGCTGCTGCTGGTGGATTCAGTGGTGTCGGAAGCCTGGAAAGCCGCGAGCGCAGACCAGCGCGGATCGATGGTCTGGGCGGGCTCACGGTCCGGTACATCCGCCAGCCTCTCCCCGGTCTCGGGGTCGAGACCCGGGCAGTCCGGCCGGCACACCGGCTGAAACGGCAGTGACAGCACTACCGCATCCCTGATCAGAGGTTCAAGATCCACGTGGTCGTCGTGAACCTCATGATCGAAAGCTTCCTCAGCAGGATACGCGAAAAGTTCCTGGAAATCGACTTGGACCGGCTGCTGGATGTCGATGAGGCACCGCCCGCAGACACCCGTGGCCGTCGTGGAGGCCTCGCCGGTGGCGAGGATCCCCTCGTGCATCGACTCCAACCGGAGGTCGAGGTCGATCGTCGCGCCCTCTGGCACGGACAGGAGCCCCTCGCCGAGCTTCTCGTCGACGGGGATGCTCAGGCGCTGCGCCTTCATCGCGCCGGGTCGGCGGATGAGGTCGTACACATGGACCGTGTACGGAGTCTTTTTGAACGTGGTCACGACCGACTATTCTACGAGGCCCTCCCCGGGCTCGCGGCGGGCGGCCAGCCTGCTGGCAGCAAGGACACAGGAACGAGCACGGCGCGGACCCGCCTGGCGCGGCCCGCCTGCGCCTCTAGCGCGGAGAGCACGCGGCCGAGGTCGTCGGCCAGGCCGACGGCGACCGCGCGCGTCGGCGGGCCGTACGCGTCGCGCTCGCGCACCTCCAGGAGCCGCGACATCGCCTCCTCCCCCGGCGTCCCGCGGACGGCGACCGCGACCCGCTGCGCGAAGACGCGGGAGGTCTCGGTGGCCGGCGCCTCCCAACCGAGGTCGCGGGCGGTGTCGCGCAGCTCGTCCCAGACGATGGACGCGCCTCCCCACGACTCGCCGAGACGGCGCAGGCGCGAGCGGCGGCGCACCCGGCGCAGCACCGCGGGCGTGAGCAGCACGGCGAGCACGAGGAGGGCGACGCCGGCGCCCGAGAGCACCGGCTGCAGCGGCGACGGCGGCGTCGTGGCGCGTGCTCCGGCGACGTTCGCCGGGTCGGTCGGGATGATGCGCTGCGCCTGCGAGGTCGAGCCGGGGGTCGACTGCGGAACGGGCGTCACGATCGTCGTCTCGGGCCGCGTGTACGACGGGATGGTGCCGCGGCCGACCGTCGGCTCGAACGGCACCCAGCCGACGCCGGCGAAGTACAGCTCCGGCCAGGCGTGCAGGTCGTCGCTGGTGACCGTGTACTCGCCGGGGTTGCTGGCCGTGCCGCCGCTGGTCGAGCCGGGGAGGTAGCCCTCCGCCACGCGCGCCGGGATGCCGAGCGAGCGGGCCATCAGCGCCATCGCCGAGGCGAAGTGGACGCAGTAGCCGCTCTTCACCTCGAGGAACTTCGCGATCACGCGGCCGCCGTCGCCGTCGTAGCCCTGCTGCAGCGGGGTCTGCGTGGAGTAGACGAAGTCGTTGTCGCGGAAGTAGTCCTGCAGCGCGACGGCCTGCTCGTACTCGGAGGTCGCGCCCTCGGTCGCCTTCAGCGCCGTGGTCGCGATGATGCCGGGGATGTTGGCGGGCAGGAACAGGTCGCGCTGCGCCTCCTCGGGAACGAAGCCGCCTGCGGTTTTCAGCTGCTCGGCGGTCGGCTGCAGCAGCAGCGAGGTGACCGTGTACCGCTGGCCCTGCGTCGTCGTGTTGACGCCGCCGATGGTGAGGTCCTCGGGGTTCCACGACCAGGTGCCGTCGAGCCCCTTCACCGACTTCACCGGGTAGGGCGCCGGCAGCCAGCGGCTGAGCATGTTGTCGATGGTGACGTCGGTGCTGATCTCGACCCGCTGCACGTCGTCGGCCAACCCGGTGACCGGGCCGATCTCCCCGCCGTCTGGCAGGCGGTTGGTGTCGCGGGCGCGGTGCTTCCAGACCGAGCCGGTGAACTGGTCGAGGGAGGCGAGCTTGAGGTACTGCCCGGAGGCCGCGGTCGTCGTGTACGTGAGCGCCCGGACGGCGGAGGGCCGGCGCAGGTCCTTGCCGAGGTCGACGAGAGGGGTGACCGTGCCGCCGATGTTGATGCCGCCCGCGGTGAACTGGGTCGCGCCTCCCCGGTCGAACCCGGGAGCCGTTCCCGCGAGCAGCGCGGCGATGGCGACGGAGGCGACGCCGATGGACAGGGCGGCGACGGGCCGCGGGGACCCGGGCCGCCTGGTGCGGACGTCGCAGCGGAGCAGCCAGAGGAACGCGGCCGCCGACGCCGCGAGCGCGACCGGGTCCAGCCCGTCCCCGAGCAGCGCGGCCGGGACGACGAGCACGGCGCCGACGCCGAGGGCGGTGAAGGCAGGGGTGCGGATGGCGACGGCGACGGTGTCGAGGATGAGCGCGAGCAGGCACGCGCCTCCGACCACGAGGAAGAGGAACTCGGGCAGGCTCTCGGCCGGCGTGCCCTGCTGGTAGATCGACAGCAGCGCCTGGCGGCCGTACTCCGCCCAGGCCTCGAACGTGCGCGGGGTCGGGATCAGCCCGAGCAGGCCCGTCCCGCGGCCGAACCCGGCCGTCATGATCCCCGCCGACACGAGCAGCAGGAGGACCGGCACCAGGCCCCGGTGCACGCCCAGCGTGCGCAGCGCGGCGCCGAGCACGAGCAGGGCGCTGGAGGTCAGCATGAGGGCGAACCACCAGCCCCAGCCCTGGATGAGGCCCACCAGCGCGAGGCTGACGGCGAGCAGCTGGAGGATCAGCGCGCCGGTGATCCGCCAGTAGCCGATCCGGCGGCGCCGGGCGCGGGCGAGCGGCAGCGCGAGCGACTCACTGACCACGGGACACCACCGCCCGCTGGCGGCGCATCGCGCGCTGCCACGATTCGGCCGGGTCGTCGCCGGCGGAGAAGGGGACGCACAGCCACCCGGCGTCGCTCAGCACCTCCTCCGCGTCGGTGGACGCGCCGGGGCCGAGGAAGGCGACGGCCGGGTCGCCCATCGGGCGCAGCGCCGCCAGCGCGCCGAGCTCGGGCGTCCCGCCGAGCAGCAGCGCGAAGACCGGGACCGGCCGCCCCGCGCGGCGCAGCCCGGCGGCGAGCTCGGAGACGGCGTCGTCGCGCGCCGGGCCGAGCGGCTCGACGGCGGCGAGGTCGGCCAGCAGCAGCCGGTCGGCCCCGCCCGTGTCGTACGTCGGCGTCGCGCCGCCGAGCGTGCCGGTGCGGCCGGCTCCGCTGCGGCCGGTGAGCTGCCGGCCCGCGGTCTCCACGATGCTCACGGCGAAGCCCCCGTCGAGCAGGTGCACGGCGACGGAGGCCAGCAGCTCGACCAGCGCCTCGAAGCCGTCCTCGTCGGCCAGGCCCGCGCGCGTGTCGGCGAGCAGCCACGCCTCGGGGTTGCTGCGCTGCTCCTCCTGCCGCACCATCAGCTGGTCGTGCCGGGCCGTCGCGCGCCAGTGCACCCGGCGCAGGGGGTCGCCCGGCCGGTACTCGCGCGCGATCAGCTCGTCGGCGCTCGGGATGCTGTGCCGCAGCAGCTCGTGCTCGGTGCCCTCGCTGTGCGCCACGTCGAGCTCGCCGCGGTCGAGCGCGACGACCCGTGGAGTGACCAGGAACTGGCGCGGCTGCCCGATCGCGTACTCGGCGTAGGCGATCCCGAACGGGTCGGTGCGGCTGATGATGAGCGGGCCGACCGGGTGCGATCCGCGCTTGCGGGCCACGACCTCCTGCCGCAGCACGACGGTGTCGCGGCCGTGCGAGGTCTCGGGCTGGTGGGCGCCCAGCCGCGGGAACGGCGCGGCCCGCTGGACCGCGACCGCCGGGGGCGCGAACTCGCGCCAGCGCGCCGCGGGACTGGGCCGCGGCGAGAGGTTGCGCGCGGTCGTCACGATGGCGGCGGAGTCGCCCGACGCGACGATGTCCGGATGGAAGCTGCGCGTCACGCTCAGGCGCGGCCGGTCCCAGGTGACCGAGATCATCGCCGCGAGGGTGAGCAGGGTGAGGAACACGCCGACGAACAGCACGTCCGTCCGCCCGAAGAACGCCGAGCACACCAGCGCGACGACCCCGACCGCGCCCAGCGCCCACCCTCGGGCCGTCGGCCGCGGCTTCTTCAGCGGCGACGAGGCCCTGGCCCGGCCGGGGGCCGCCGCCCGGCCGGAGGCCGCCGCGCGGCCGGGGGCGCCATCCGTCGGGGCGCGGCGCGGCATGGGCTACGGCCGCCCGCCGATGGCGCCGGACCCGACCGGGACCGGCGTGGAGGCGACGATGCGCCGGACGATGTCCGCGATGACCGGCGCGCTCTCGTGGTGATGGCCCAGCGCGCGGCTGGTCGGCAGCAGCCGGTGGCCGAGGACCGGCACGGCCAGCGCGTCGATGTCGTCGGGCAGGACGAAGTCGCGGCCGTCGAGGGCGGCCATCGCCTTCGCCGCACGCACGAGCTGCAGCGTCGCGCGGGGGCTGGCGCCGAGGCGCAGGTCGCGGTCCTCGCGGGTCGCCCGGACGAGGTCGACGGCGTACTGCTTGACGGGAGGGGACGCGAACACGTTGCGCGCGGTGACCATCATCGACCGCAGCTGCTCCGAGGTCACCACCGGACCGATCCGCGAGAGCGGGCTGGAGGTGTCGCGGGTGGTGAGCATCGCGAGCTCGGAGCCCTCGTCGGGGTAGCCCATCGCGATCCTGGCCATGAAGCGGTCGCGCTGCGCCTCCGGGAGGGCGTAGGTGCCCTCCATCTCGACCGGGTTCTGGGTGGCGACCACGATGAAGGGCGCAGCGAGCGGATAGGTCGTGCCGTCGACGGTGACCTGGCGCTCCTCCATGCACTCCAGGAGGGCGGACTGCGTCTTCGGGCTGGCCCGGTTGATCTCGTCGCCGATCACGATGTTCGCGAAGACGGCGCCCGGCTTGAACTCGAAGCGCCGCTCGGCCTGGTTGTAGATGGAGACGCCGGTCACGTCGCTCGGCAGCAGATCGGGCGTGAACTGGATGCGGCTCACCGAGCAGTCGACGGACTTCGCGAGCGACTTCGCGAGCATGGTCTTGCCGACGCCCGGCACGTCCTCGATCAGCAGATGCCCCTCGGCCAGCAGCACCACGAGCGCGGTCTGCACCGCCTCGTGCTTGCCGTCGATCACCGACTCGACATTGGCGCTGATCTGGTCCGCGGCGCGCCGGAGCTCGGCCAGGTCCATCCCGGGCGCGGCTCGTCCGACCTCCTCCGGTGCCACGGAGGTCTCGGTGGGCTGGCGCGTCGCGTAACTGTTCATGTCTCCTGCAGATACTCGTAGACGGCGGAGGGGACGTACGGGCTGACGTCGCCGCCGAGGGCGGAGACCTGGCGGACGAGCGAGCTCGACACGTGGGCGTTGGCCGGGTTCGGCAGCAGGAAGACGGTCTCGACCTCGGCGAGGTGCCGGTTCACGATCGCCATCGGGGTCTCGTAGGCGACGTCGACCTGCGACCGGATGCCCTTCACGAGCACGTGCGCACCGACGTCGGTGCAGTAGTCGACGAGCAGCCCGACCGACCAGGAGGCGACCACGATGTTGCCGACGATGCCGGCGTCCTCGATGGACTTCTCGATCAGGGCCACGCGCTGTGCGATCGGGAGCAGGGCCGTCTTGTCCGGGTTGTGCACGACGAGCACGTGGACCTCATCCCAGAGCCCCGCGGCGCGTTCGATGACATCGAGGTGCCCGAGCGTGACGGGGTCGAACGATCCAGGGACGACGGCGATCCTGTTCATAGACCTCCAGACTATCCCGCGGAAACCGGCATTTCGTTGTGAATCCGTTACCTGCGCGGACGCACTCCTGGACTCCACGAGACAGCGGCCGTTATGGTTCACCGCTGCCGGCCGCTCGGGCGGGACTCTGAGGGAGGCGCGTCAGGACTTGCCGAGGAAGGCGCGCTCCGACTCGTCCAGCCGGCGCGCGAGCGCGGCGGCCAGGGCGGGGTGCGCGGCAAGGCCGCCCTCCGACTCCAGCGTCTCCTCCGCGGCGGCGCGCGCCTCCGCGATCAGCTCGCCGTCGGAGGCGACCCGCAGCAGCCGCAGCGACGACCGACCGCCGGACTGGCGGCTGCCGAGCACGTCACCCTCGCGGCGCAGCTCGAGGTCGACGTTGGCGAGCTCGAAGCCGTCGAGGGTGGCGGCCACCGCATCCACCCGCTCCCGGGCGAGCGAGCCCTGCTCGGCACCCGTGACCAGGAGGCAGAGGCCCGGCACGCCGCCACGGCCGACCCGGCCGCGCAGCTGATGCAGCTGCGAGACGCCGAACCGGTCGGCGTCGAGCACGACCATCGCGGAGGCGTTGGGCACGTTGACGCCGACCTCGATCACCGTGGTGGCGATGAGCAGGTCGATGTCGCCGGCCGCGAAGGCGCGCATCGTGTCGTCCTTGGCGTCGCTGGAGAGCCGGCCGTGGAGCACGCCGATGCGCGCATCGGCGAACAGCGGGTCGGCGCGCACCTGGGCCGCGACCGCCTCCACCGTGGCGATCGGCCGTGCCGCCTCCCCCGGCTCGGCGTCGTCCGGCTCCTGCTCCTCGCCGTCGTCCTCGGCCTCCTTGCCGGTGATCGCCGGGCAGACCACGAAGACCTGGCGGCCCTTGGCGATCTCCTCGGCGGCGCGCTCCCAGATCCGGCGCTCCCAGCGGGGATGGTCGGCGAGCGGCACGACGAAGCTCTCGATCCCCTGGCGACCCGCCGGGAGCTGCGCGATGGTCGAGACGTCGAGGTCGCCGAACACCGTCATGGCGACCGTGCGCGGGATCGGCGTCGCGGTCAGCACGAGCACGTGCGGAGGCGTCCCGCCCTTGGCCCGCAGCGCCTCCCGCTGCTCCACGCCGAAGCGGTGCTGCTCGTCGACGACCACGAGCCCGAGGTCGAAGAACGTGACCGCGTCGCCGAGCAGCGCGTGCGTGCCGACGACGATGCGGGCCTGCCCCGAGACCGTGCGCAGCAGCGCCCGCTTGCGCTCGGCGGCGCTCAGCTGCCCGGTGAGGAGGGTCGGCATGAGCTGCGCGGACAGGTCGGGCCCGAGCATCGCCGCGATCGAGCGGAGGTGCTGGGCGGCGAGCACCTCGGTCGGTGCGAGCAGCGCCGACTGGCCGCCCGAGTCGGCGACCGCCAGCATCGCGCGCAGCGCGACCAGGGTCTTGCCGGAGCCGACCTCGCCCTGCACCAGGCGGTGCATCGGCTCGGTCTGCGCCAGGTCGCGCGCGATCTCGCCGCCGACGACGCCCTGGTCGTCGGTGAGGGTGAACGGCAGCGCCGCGTCGAAGCGCTCGAGCAGTCCGCCCGGCACCGCCCGGCGCGGCGTCGCGGCGACGGTCCGGGAGGCGGCGCGCTGCTGCAGCAGGGCCACTTGAAGCACGAACGCCTCCTGGAAGCGGAGCGCGTCGCGGGCGCGCTGCCACTGCGCGTCCTTCTGCGGCCGGTGGACGCCCTCCAGCGCCTCCCGGAACGACACCAGGCCGCGCTCAGCGACCACGCTCGCCGGGACCGGGTCCGGCACGGGGCCGAGCGCGTCGAGCGCCAGCCCGACGGCCTTCTGCACCTGCCAGCTCGCGACCGTGCCGGTGGCCGGGTAGATCGGGATCGGCGTCATCGCCCAGGAGGCCGCGGCTGCGCTCCCCGGCGTCACGGCGTTCTCGGCGTCCGGCTCGAACAACTCGTAGTCGGGATGCGCGAGCTGCAGCGCGCCGCGGTACGCCGACACCTTCCCGGCGAAGATCCCGCGCACGCCGGGCACCAGCTCCTTCGACCGCCACGCCTGGTTGAAGAAGGTGAGCGTCAGGATGCCCTCGCCGTCCGAGATCCTCACCTCGAGGATCGAGCCCCGGCGCGCCCGCATCGGCCGCTCCTGCACCCGCAGCACCTCGGCGACGATCGTGACGTGCTCGTCGAGCGGGAGGTTGGCGAGCGCGGTCAGCTCGCCGCGACGGGCATAGCGGCGCGGGTAGTGCGAGAGCAGGTCGGCCACCGTGCGCATCCCGAACGCCTTCTCGAACGCGCCGGCGGTGCGTCCGCCGAGCACGCCGGTGAGTCGGGAGTCGAGGGTGACCGCGCCCTCGACGGCCGGGGCGGAGGCAGTGGTCATGACTCGATCGTAGGCGCCGCCTCCGTCAGTGCGGCGAGCTCTGCCGCCACGTCGGCGTCCTCCGGGCGCTCGGCGGCCAGCCGGCGCTGGATGGCGAGCGCCTCCTCCGTGCGGCCCAGCTCGCGCAGGCAGCGGGCGAGGCTCCACTGCGCCGCGAACCGCTGGTCGATCGTGCCGAACCGCTCCGCCGCCTCCACCGCCGCCTCGAACTGGTCGAGCGCGCGCGCCGCGTCGTGCCGCTCCAGCAGCGCCCAGCCGCGGTTGGAGTGCACGGCGACGCCCCAGCGCTGCGTGCGCGGGTCGTCCGTCTGGCGCAGGTCGGCCAGCGCCTCCTCCGTCCACTGCTCCTCCCGCTCCGGGTCGGCGAGCGCGAGCATGTGCGCGGCGTCGATCGCGAGGAAGGTCTCGTCGTCGCGCCGCGCGGTGACGAGGGCCTCCTCGAACAGCGGGATCGCCTCCCCCGGCCGCCCCTCGGAGCTGCGCAGCCGGCCGCGTTCGAGCAGGATGCGCAGGTGCAGCCGCCCGAAAGCCGGCTCGAGCGACTCGAGCAGCGCCTCCGCCTCGGCGAAGCGGCCCTGCAGGCCCAGGGCGCGGGCGCGCTGCGTCTCGAGCTCGGCGCGCACCAACTCGGACCGGGACGGTTCTGCTGCGGCCATGGCGAAGCGCTCGGCGGACGCGACAGGGTCGTCGAACCTCCAGAGCGCATCGAGCTCGGGTTGCTCGAGGCGATCCTCCATCCCCCTATTCTGGGGGGTCGGCGCCCGATGCAACAGTGCATCGGGCGGTCCAGGTAGGCTCGTTGGGCCATGACCCGCATCGTCTCCGGCTTCGCCGGCTCGCTCACCCTGCAGGTGCCCAGGAGCGGCACGCGGCCGACCAGCGACCGCGTCAGGGAGGCGGCGTTCTCGGCCCTGGAGGCCCGCGACGCGATCCGCGGAGCCCGCGTGCTCGACCTGTACGCGGGGTCGGGGGCGCTGGGACTGGAGGCCGCGAGCCGCGGGGCCGCCGCGGTCACGCTGGTCGAGAAGAACGCGGCGGCGGCGCAGGTGTGCCGGCGCAACGCGGCGGCGGTCACGCGGGCGGCGCCGGCGGGAGCTCGGCCCACCGTGGAGGTCCGCGCGGCGACCGTGCAGGCGTACCTGGCCGGAGCCACGGGGCCGTTCGACCTCGTCTTCATCGACCCGCCGTATGACGTGGGCGACGCCGACCTGCTCGCCGTGCTGACGACGCTGGAGCCGCTGCTCGCGCCGGACGCGGTGGTGTGCGTCGAGCGCAGCACGCGCACGGGCGAGCCGAGCCTCCCGGCGGGACTGGCCGTGGAGCGCCGCAAGGACTACGGCGAGACCGCCCTGTGGTGGGTGGGGCGGGCGTAAGTCCGGAGATCGCGGGCGACACGCCGGTGC
The DNA here is from genome assembly GCF_056755495.1 of Leifsonia sp. KNZ12-8B. Lineage (NCBI taxonomy): Bacteria > Bacillati > Actinomycetota > Actinomycetes > Micrococcales > Microbacteriaceae > Leifsonia > Leifsonia sp. KNZ12-8B. The sequence goes on along the minus strand of NZ_JBPGXM010000075.1, from coordinate 8,695 downwards.
GGCGCGCGCTCATCCGGAGGTCGGCTCGTCGTGACGCCAGAACTCCGGCATTACTGCCGCGCGGCCCTTTCCGGAGGTTGGCGCTCGGGGCGGTGCGGGCGTCCGGAGTTGCGGGCCGTGTGGCGGCGTGTCGCGGTTCGCTTCCGGAGGTGCGGTCAGCCGCGGTTGCCGTCCCACTCCAGGTACGGGTCCCAGCCGCCGCGCTCGTCGAACGGCGTGCCGGCGACGAGCAGGCCGACGCCGTCGCGCACGACGCCGACGGCGCGGAAGCCGCCGGGCAATGCGGTGCCGGGCGGGAAGGCGGCGAGGAGGCCGTGGTCCTCTCCCCCGGTCAGCGCGGTGCGCAGGTCCATGCCGGGGGCGGCGGACCGCAGCAGCTCAGGGTCGAGGTCGATCGCGACACCGCTCGCCTCCGCCACGCGGCGGGCATCGAGGGCGAGGCCGTCACTCAGGTCGAGCATGGCGGTCGCGCCCGCCAGCGCCGCGAGCGGTCCGTCGGCGACGGGAGGCTCGGGCCGCAGCTGCGCAGCCACCTCGGCCGGGTGCGCGGCCGCTATCGCGGCGAAGCGGGAGGCGTCCGGCTCACCCGCCGCGTCCACCGCCTCCGTGAAGAGCAGTCGCAGCCCGGCCGCCGCCGCGCCCAGCCGGCCGGAGACCGCGACCACGTCGCCGGGCCGGGCGCCGCTGCGCAGGACGGGCGCCCGCCCCTCCAGGTCGCCGAACGCCGTCACGGCGAACGTGAGCGTCTCGGACACCGAGAGGTCGCCGCCGACCACGCCGCAGCCCGGTGCCAGCGCCTCGCACGCGGCGCGGAACCCGTCGGCGATGGCCTCCAGGTCGGCGATCGGCGTGGTGGGAGGCGCGGCGATGGCGACCACGACGGCGGTCGGCACCGCGCCCATCGCGGCGACGTCGGACAGGTTCGTGGCGGCGGCCTTCCAGCCCAGGTCGGCGGGACTCGACCAGGCGAGCCGGAAGTCCGGGCCGTGCACCATCATGTCCGTGGTGACCACGTACCGGCCGTCCGGAGCCGCGAGCACGGCCGCGTCGTCGCCCGGGCCCACCAGCGTCGCCCTGGACTGCGGCAGGCGCGGGAAGATACGGCGCAGCGCCTCCCGCTCGGACGCCTCCTGGATGGTCGTGCTCCCAGAGTTCCCCATGAGGTGAAACGGTAGCCTGAATCCGATGTCCGTTCGTCGCCCCGCCCTCACCGCCCTGCTCGCCGTGCTGCTCGCCGGAGCGGGCCTCGCCCTCGCCGGCTGCGCCCCCACCGTCTCGCTGGAGCCCGCCGCCGACGCCAACGACCCCGGCTGCGCGGAGGTGTCGGTGCGCCTCCCTGACGCCGTCGCCGGGCAGCAGAAGCGGGTCACCGACGCGCAGGCGACCGGGGCATGGGGCTCGCCCACGGCGGTCCTGCTGCGCTGCGGCGTGCCCCCGATCGGCGCGACGACGAAGCCGTGCGTGAGCGTCAACGGGATCGACTGGGTGCTGATGACCGATCCGGCGGCGAAGACGATCGTCTACCAGACCTTCGGGCGCACCCCGGCGACCGAGGTGATCATCGACCATGTGCAGGGCGTGTCGGACTCGGCGGTGCTGCCGGAGTTCGCCTCCGCCATCGCCGTCCTCAAGCAGACCCAGAAGTGCCTCTCGACCCTGGACACCGACCCGACCGCGGTGCCGACGCCGACGCCCTCTCCCTCGTCGTAACCGCCCGAGTACGCGCGTTTTCGCCCCGGAAAGCCCGAGTACGCGGAGAATCTGCGTACTCGGGGGTTGCGGTCAGGCGGCGGCGCGGGCCAGGGCGACCTGGATGAGCTCGTCGATCAGGTCCGGGTACGCGAGGCCGCTCTCCTGCCAGCAGCGCGGGAACATCGAGATCGGCGTGAAGCCGGGCATGGTGTTGATCTCGTTGATGACGAACCCGTCGGCGGTGAGGAAGAAGTCGACCCGGGCGAGCCCCTCCCCGCCGATGGCGTCGAACGCCCGCACGGCGAGGTCGCGCATGTCGGCGAGCTGCGCGGCGGTCAGGTCGGCGGGGCAGACCAGGTCGATGCCGGGTGCGTCGAGGTACTTCGCGGCGAAGTCGTAGAAGTCGCGGCCCGACACGACGATCTCGCCCGCGACGGAGGCGCGCGTCGGCTCCCCGGGACGGCCGCCGAGCACGGCGATCTCGACCTCTCGGCCGACGACGGCCGACTCGATGAGCACGCGGTCGTCCTCGGCCAGCGCGACCTCGATCGCGGCGTCGAGCTCGGACCAGTCCTTGACCTTCGTGACGCCGACGCTGGAGCCCGCGCGGGCGGGCTTCACGAACGCCGGGAGCCCCAGCTCGCGCGCCGCCTCCCGCACCGCATCCGCGCCGGTCCGCCACTCGTACGCCGTCACCGTGCGCCACGGGGCGACCGGGATGCCCGCCTGCTGCAGCACGGTCTTCGTGAAGTGCTTGTCCATCCCGAGCGCGCTCGCCAGCACGCCGCTGCCGACGTACGGCAGCCCGACCAGCTCGAACAGCCCCTGGATGGTGCCGTCCTCTCCCCACGGGCCGTGCAGGATCGGGAAGACGATGTCGACCTCGCCGAGCGACGTGCGGGCGCCGTCGGCGTCGGTCACGAACACCTCGCGCGACGCGACGCTGTCCGGCCAGTGGATGCGCGACCCGTTGTCGTCGACGTGCGGCAGCTCCTCCGCGTTCAGCGCGAAGCGCGCGGCGTCGTCCGGCTGAAGGGTGAAGGCGCCCTCCCGGGTGATGCCGACGGGGATGACGTGATACTTCTCACGGTCGATCGCCGCGAGCACTCCCGCCGCCGTCGCGCAGCTGATCGAATGCTCGCTTGAGCGCCCCCCAAACAGAAGCGCGACCGCGACCTTGTCCGTCATCCAATGTCCTCTCACCCTGCGGCTCGTCCGAATCCGTGGTCAGATGCGGAGCGATGTCCTTCGGATCGAGCGTACCGGCGAGCACCTGGCTCACCTGACGCACGATCGGCATGTCCACCCCGCGCGCCTCCGCCAGGCTCAGGATGGGCGCGACCGAGGCCAGCCCCTCCGCCGTCTGGTTCATCTGCTTCACCACGTCGGCGAAGGCGTAGCCCTGGCCGAGCAGGCGGCCGGCGGTGTTGTTGCGGCTGAGCGACGACTCGCACGTCGCGATCAGGTCGCCCAGGCCCGCGAGCCCTGACAGGGTCTGCGCCTCGGCGCCGTAGGCGACGGCGAAGTCGGTCATCTCGACGAGCCCGCGCGTGATGATCGACGCCTTCGTGTTCTCGCCGTAGCCGACGCCGTCCACGATGCCGATCGCCACCGCGATCAGGTTCTTCAGCACGCCGCCGAACTCCGTGCCGATCACGTCGGTGTTCACGAAGCTGCGGAAGTAGCGGTTGGTCGCGGCCATCGCGACAGCCTGCGCCGTCTCGAGGCTCGCCGACGAGACCACGGCGGCCGTCGGCTGCTCGCGGGCGATCTCCAGGGCGAGGTTGGGGCCGGAGGCGACGGCGATCCGCTCGACGGGCACGGGGAGGCCCTGGGCGATCACCTCGCTCATCCGCAGGCCGGTGCCCTTCTCGACGCCCTTCATCAGGCTGACGACTATCGTCTCCGGTCCGAGGAACGGCGTCATCGCCTCCAGGTTCGACCGGAGGGACTGGCTCGGGATCGAGACGAACACCTGCTCGGCGTCGCGCATCGCCTCCCCCAGCCGGGAGGTCGCGCGCAGGTTGCGGGGCAGGTTGATGCCCTCGAGGTAGTCGCTGTTGCGCTTCACCTCGTTGATCTCGCGCGCCAGCTCGGGCCGGCGCGCCCACAGCGTGACGTCGTTGCCGCCGTCGGCGAGGATCTTTGCGAACGTGGTGCCCCAGCTCCCGGCGCCGAGCACGGCGATCCTCCGGGGCGTTGGCGGGACGGGGATGCGGGCCTCCTGCGCTTTCGCCATCTGTCCTCTAGCCATCGAAGCGGCCGGTCTCCTTCTGGTTGTGCGTGGCCGGGTCCCAGCGCTCCGCCGGCGCGGTCTCGCCGCGCAGGTCCTCGAGCAGATGCGTGATCGCGTCCATGATGACGGCGGTGGCCTCGTTCAGCGTGCTCGCGTCGAGCGGCCGGCCCTCGAAGGCCGACAGGTCGACCGGGTCGCCCACCTTCACGGCGATGGTCTTGCGCGGGAAGAACGAGATCTTCTTCGCATATCGCGCCATGACCTGCTGCGTGCCCCAGTGTGCGATCGGGATGACCGGGATGCCCGTCTCCAGCGCCATGCGCGCCGCGCCGGTCTTGCCGCGCATCGGCCACATGTCGGGGTCGCGCGTCAGCGAGCCCTCGGGGTAGATGACCACGATGCGACCCTCGTCGGCGATCTTCTGCGCCGCGTCGAGCGGGGCCGCGCCCCGGGCTGCGCCGCCCCGCGACACCGGCACCTGGCCGGACTTGCGCAGGAACCAGCCGACGACGGGGATGCGGAACAGGCTCTCCTTGGCGAGGAAGCGCGGCAGCCGGCCGAGCTTCCAGAGCACCATGCCCATCATCACCGGGTCGATCTCGCTGTAGTGGTTCGGCGAGATGATGAAGGCGCCCTGCCTCGGCAGCTTCTCGCCGTCCGCGATGCGGAACCGGGCGAGGAGGCTGCCGAGGGGCACGATGATGCCGGCGAGCACCCAGAAGATCGACGGACGGGACTTCTCGGAGCGCTGCTTCACGGAAGCGGGAGCGGGGGCGTCGGGATGAGGCACCCTCCCATTATCCGTGCCTTCAGCCCTCGAGGACGAAGTCGGCCCCGAGCAGCTGTAGCTTGGTGATGAAGTTCTCGTAGCCGCGGCTGATGATGCCCACGTTGCTGACGGTCGAGCGGCCCTCGGCGGTCAGCGCCGCGATCAGGTGGCTGAAGCCGCCGCGCAGGTCGGGGACCTCGATGTCGGCGCCCTTCAGCTCCACCGGGCCCATGATGACCGCGGAGTGGTTGAAGTTGCGCTGACCGAAGCGGCACGGGTGGCCGCCGAGGCACTCCTTGTGCACCTGGATCTTCGCGCCCATGTCGTTCAGCGCGTCGGTGAAGCCGAAACGCTGCTCGTACACGGTCTCGTGGACGATCGACACGCCTTCGGCCTTCGCCAGCGCCACGACGAGCGGCTGCTGCCAGTCGGTCATGAAGCCGGGGTGCACGTCGGTCTCGATGATGACCGGCTTGAGCGGGCCTCCCGGGTGGAAGAAGCGGATGCCGTCGTCGTGGATCTCGAAGGCGCCGCCGACCTTGCGGAAGACGTTGAGGAAGGTCAGCATCTCGGGCTGGCGCGCGCCGCCGACGTAGATGTCGCCGTTGGTCGCGAGCGCGGCCGCGGCCCAGCTGGCGGCCTCGTTGCGGTCGAACAGCGCGGTGTGGCTGTAGCCGACGAGCTTCTTGACGCCCTCGATGCGGATGACGCGGTCGGTGTCGACCGAGATGATCGCGCCCATCTTCTGCAGGACGTTGATGAGGTCCATGATCTCGGGCTCGATGGCCGCGCCACGGAGCTCGGTGATGCCGTCTGCGCGGACCGCGGTGAGCAGGACCTGCTCGGTCGCCCCGACGCTCGGGTACGGCAGCTCGAGCTTGGCGCCGTGGAGGCCGTTGGGGGCGCTCATCCGGATGCCGCTCGGCAGCTTGTCGACGATGGCGCCGAACTTGCGGAGCACCTCGAGGTGGTAGTCGATCGGGCGGTCGCCGATCCGGCAGCCGCCGAGGTCGGGGATGAACGCCTCGCCGAGCCGGTGCAGCAGCGGGCCGCAGAACAGGATCGGGATGCGGCTGGAGCCGGCGTGCGCGTCGATGTCGGCCATGTGCGCCGACTCGACCGCGCTCGGGTCGAGCAGGAGCTCGCCCTCCTCGGCGCCGTTCGTCACCTTCACGCCGTGGACCTCGAGCAGCCCGCGGACGACCCGGACGTCGCTGATGTCCGGCACGTTCCGCAGCACGCTCGGGCCTTCGCCGAGGATCGCGGCGACCATCGCCTTCGTGACGAAGTTCTTGGCGCCGCGGACCTCGATGCGGCCCCGGAGCGGGATGCCGCCGTTGATCGTGATGCGGTCGCCCTTGAGGCCGACGCGCGCTCCAGCTGCCTGGGCGTCCTGAAGAAGTGAGTTCAAAGTTTCACCGGGAGGGTCGTGGGCCGCCATGACGCGCGGCCGCTTTCGTATTCGGAGATGCGCGCCTCGTCGCGCAGGGTCAGGGCGATGTCGTCCAGCCCTTCGAGCAAACGCCAGCGAGTGTAGTCGTCGATGTCGAAAGACACCTGGACCGCACCCACGGTCGCAGTCTTGGCAACCAGATCGACCGTCGCCGCTATTCCCGGCTGCGCCTCGATGGCCTCCCAGAGGCGCTCGGCGTCCTCCTCGGTGATGACGCCGGTGAGCAGGCCCTGCTTGCCGGAGTTGCCGCGGAAGATGTCGGCGAAGCGCGGGCTGAGGACCACCTTGAAGCCGTAGTCGCGCAGGGCCCACACCGCGTGCTCGCGGGAGGAGCCGGTGCCGAAGTCGGCGCCGGCGACGAGCACGGTCGCGCCCTGGTAGGCGGGCTGGTTGAGGATGAACCCGGGGTCCTGCCGCCAGGCGTGGAACAGGGCGTCGTCGAAGCCCGTCTTGGTGACGCGCTTGAGGAACACCGCGGGGATGATCTGGTCGGTGTCGACGTTGGAGCGGCGCAGCGGCACGGCGACACCGGTCACGGTCTCGAACTTCTCCATCAGGCGCCCACCTTCTCCCCTGCCGCGATATCGGCGTCGTCGTGCTCCAGGTCCCACGGGCTCGACAGCGTGCCGCGGATGGCCGTGGCCGCCGCGACCAGCGGCGACACCAGGTGCGTGCGGCCGCCCTTGCCCTGCCGGCCCTCGAAGTTGCGGTTGGAGGTGGAGGCGCAGCGCTCCCCCAGCGCGAGCTGGTCGGGGTTCATGCCCAGGCACATGGAGCAGCCGGCGAACCGCCACTCGGCGCCGAACTCCTCCACGATCTTGTCGATGCCCTCGGCCTCGGCCTCGATGCGCACGCGTGCGCTGCCGGGGACGACCATGACGCGGACGCCGTCGGCCTTTTTGCGACCCTTGATGATGGAGGCGAACGCGCGCAGGTCCTCGATGCGGCTGTTGGTGCACGAGCCCATGAACACCGCGTCGACCGGGATGCTCTTCATCGGGGTGCCGGGCGCGAGGTCCATGTACTCCAGCGCACGCTCGGCGGCGGCCCGCTCGTTCGCGTCCTGGATCGCGGCGGGGTCGGGCACGGCCTGGCTGAGCGAGACGCCCTGGCCGGGGTTCGTGCCCCAGGTGACGAACGGCTCGATCTCGGCGGCGTCGAGGTACACCTCGGCGTCGAAGACGGCGTCGTCGTCGGTCTGCAGCGTCCGCCAGTAGGCGACGGCGTCGTCCCAGTCGGCGCCCTCCGGCGCGTGCGGGCGGCCCTTCAGGTAGGCGAAGGTGGTCTCGTCCGGCGCGACCATGCCCGCCCGGGCGCCGGCCTCGATCGACATGTTGCAGATCGTCATCCGGCCCTCCATCGAGAGCGAGCGGATGGCGCTGCCGCGGTACTCGAGCACGTAGCCCTGGCCGCCTCCGGTGCCGATCTTGGCGATGACGGCCAGGATGATGTCCTTGGCCGTGACCCCGGGACGCAGCTCGCCCTCCACCGTGATCGCCATCGTCTTGAACGGCTTCAGCGGCAGCGTCTGGGTGGCGAGCACGTGCTCCACCTCGGAGGTGCCGATGCCGAACGCCATCGCGCCGAACGCGCCGTGCGTGGAGGTGTGCGAGTCGCCGCAGACGACGGTGATGCCCGGCATGGTGAGGCCCAGCTGCGGGCCCACGACGTGCACGATGCCCTGCTCGACGTCGCCCAGGGAGTGCAGCCGGATGCCGAACTCCTCGGCATTGCGGCGCAGCGTCTCGATCTGGGTGCGGCTGGTCAGGTCGGCGATGGGCCGGTCGATGCCGATCGTCGGGGTGTTGTGGTCCTCGGTCGCGATCGTGAGGTCGGGGCGGCGGACCGGACGGCCGGCCATGCGGAGGCCGTCGAACGCCTGCGGGCTGGTCACCTCGTGGACCAGGTGCAGGTCGATGTAGATCAGGTCGGGCGAGCCGTCCTCGCCCTTGGCGACGAGATGGTCGTCCCAGACCTTCTCGGCGAGCGTGCGTGCGGTGCGTGTGTCGGACATCGTTCTCGTGAACTCCTAGCTTGCGTACGGATCAGCCGTCGACGGACTCCGCGGCGAGGGTGGCCTGAGACTAGGACTCGCCGCGGCGGCTAAGGAGGAGGAGACGCGCGTGCACCTGTTCAGGGTAGCACCGGAGCCCGGGAGAGCGGCTCAGGCCCGCTCGGCGCGCATCCGGTACTCCCCCAGGCGCAGCTCGGCGCCGGCGGGGATCTCCAGGGGCAGGCCGGGGGTCGCGCGGGTCTGCGTGCCGGCCGCGGCGACCGTGACGCCGTTGGTCGAGTGGAGATCGGTGACGCGCAGGACGGGGCCCTCCGCCTCCACCGCCGCGTGCGTCTTCGACACTGTCGAGGTGGGGTCGTCGAGCGCGACCGGATCGGCAGGGCCGGGGTGCGCGGAGGCGGACGGGTTGCGCCCGAGGAGCACCGTCCCGGAGACCGGGATGCGGCGGCCGCCTGGCAGGACGAGCCGCCACTGCTCGTGCTGCCCGGCCGCGGGTGCCGGGCCGGCGGGCGGCGGGAGGAAGGCGGGGAG
>NZ_JBPGXM010000074.1:0-18740 GCF_056755495.1 Leifsonia sp. KNZ12-8B | reverse complement strand
CCCCTCCTCGGGCCGCGCCCAGCCCGCCCGCCAGGTCGCGCTCGACGTGCTCCAGGCGGTCCGCGAGTCGGACGCCTACGCCAACCTGCTCCTCCCCGGCCGGATCGCCCGCGCGCAGCTCTCGCCCGCCGATGCGGCCCTGGCGACCGAGCTGACCTACGGCACGCTGCGGATGCAGGGCTACTACGACCGCGTCATCGCGAAGGCGGCCGGCCGCACGGTCGACCGGATCGACCCTCCGCTGCTCGACGTGCTGCGCCTCGGTGCGCATCAGCTGCTCGCCACGCGGGTCGCACCGCACGCCGCTGTGAACGAGTCGGTCGCCCTGGCCCGCACGGTCGGCAGCCGCTCGGGCACCGGCTTCGTCAACGGCGTGCTGCGGGAGATCGGCCGGCACACCCCCGACGAATGGCGGGAGCGCGTCGGCGGCGACGCGAAGAACGAGGACGAGCGGCTGGCCGCCCTGACCTCGCATCCCGCGTGGATCGTGCGCGCCCTGCGGCGGTCGCTGGAGGCGGAGGGCCGCGAACACGAGCTGGCCGACCTCCTCGACGCCGACAACACCGCGCCGCGCGTGAATCTCGTCGCGCTGCCCGGGCTTGCCGATGCGCCGGAGGGTGCACGTCCCGACCGGTACTCGCCCGTCGGTTTCACGGCCGGCGGCGGAGACCCGCAGGGGCTCGTGGAGTCCTCCGGCGGCGCGCTGCGCGTGCAGGACGAGGGCTCGCAGCTGGCGGCCCTCGCGCTCACGCGCGCGCGGCCGGTGCAGCCGGGCGAGCGCTGGCTCGACCTCTGCGCCGGACCCGGCGGCAAGGCGGCCCTGCTCGCGGCGGAGGCGCTGGCCGGTGGCGCCGAGCTCGTCGCGAACGAGGTGGTCCCGGCGCGCGCCGAGCTCGTCCGCCGCGCCATCGCGCCCGTGCCGCTGGACGTGCCCGTGTGGGAGCGCGACGGCGTGGAGCTGGGGCGCGAGCACCCGGGAGAGTTCGACCGCATCCTCCTCGACGCGCCCTGCACCGGTCTCGGCGCGCTGCGTCGCCGACCGGAGGCGCGCTGGCGCAAGCAGCCGAAGGACGTCGCCGAGCTGACCCGGCTCCAGGAGGCGCTGCTCGACTCCGCCGTCGCCGCGCTGAAGCCGGGCGGACTGCTGGCCTACGTCACCTGCTCGCCGCACCTGGCCGAGACCCGGGCGGTCGTCGACCAGGCCCTCGACCGGCACGACGGCCTCCTGCAACCGGTCGGCACCGCCGAGGTCGTCCAGTCGCTCGCCTCCGAACGGCTCGACCTCGCGGGCGACGGCGACCGGGTGCAGCTGTGGCCGCACCGCCAGGTGACCGACGCCATGTTCATCGCGCTGCTGACCAAGCGGCCCTAGCGGGTTCGGGAGGCGCCGCCCGCGCGGGCAATAGGCTGGACGCATGGCACGCATCAACCCGAGCATCCTGGCCGCCGACTTCGTGAACCTGGAGCGCGACCTCGGGCGGATCTCGACCGCCGACCTCGTGCACGTCGACGTCATGGACAACCACTTCGTGCCCAACCTGACGTTCGGCCCGCAGATGGTGGGCCGCATCCAGGACGTGAGCACGATCCCGCTCGACGTTCACCTGATGATCGACGACCCCGACCGCTGGGCGCCCGGCTACGCCGAGCTCGGCGCGTACTCGGTGACCTTCCACGCCGAGGCGGCAGGCGACCCGGTGGCGCTCGCGCGCCGGCTCCGGGCGATCGGCGCCCGCGCCGGCATCGCGCTCAAGCCCGGCACCGACGTCACGCCCTACCTCGAGCTGCTGCCCGAGTTCGACCAGGTCCTCGTGATGACGGTCGAGCCCGGCTTCGGCGGCCAGTCCTTCATGCCGGAGACGATGCCCAAGCTGCGCCGCCTGCGCGAGGCGGTCGACGGCTCCGGCCTCGACGTCTGGCTGCAGGTCGACGGCGGCGTCACCGCCGAGACGATCGTGACCGCGGCGGACAACGGCGCCGACACGTTCGTGGCCGGGTCGAGCGTCTTCCGCGGCGAGCCCGCCGAGCAGATCGCGGCGCTCCGGGAGGCCGTGGCCGGGCACGTGCACGCGCACGCCGCTGCCGACGCCTCCTCCGCCGACCAGTAGGCTGTAACGGTGAAAACCTTCGACGACCTCTTCGCCGAGCTCAGCGAGAAGGCCGCCACCCGCCCGGAGGGCTCCGGGACGGTGCGCGAGCTGGACGCGGGCGTGCACGCCATCGGAAAGAAGATCGTGGAGGAGGCCGCCGAGGTCTGGATGGCCGCCGAGTACGAGAGCGACGAGGCCGCGGCCGAGGAGATCTCGCAGCTGCTGTACCACCTGCAGGTGCTGCTGCTCGCCAAGGGCCTCACCCCGGCCGACGTGTACCGACATCTGTGACGTGAGCCCCCCACGCCGCTGATCACCCCTCGTACACGAAAGACCCCATCATGCTGAGAATCGCCGTCCCCAACAAGGGCTCCCTCTCCGAGACCGCGGCGCAGATGCTGGCCGAGGCCGGCTACAACGGCCGACGCGACCCCAAAGAGCTCATCGTCGCCGACCCGCGCAACGACGTCGAGTTCTTCTACCTGCGCCCCCGCGACATCGCGACCTACGTCGGGTCGGGCGCCCTCGACGTCGGCATCACCGGCCGAGACCTCCTGCTCGACTCGGAGTCGCCGGCCGCCGAGATCGCGGCGCTCGACTTCGCCGCGTCCACGTTCCGCTTCGCCGGCCCTGCCGGGCAGTTCGCCGGGCTGGCCGACCTCGACGGCCGGCGCGTCGCGACCAGCTATCCGGGCCTCGTCGGCGCCTTCCTCGCCGAGAACGGCATCGGCTCGACCCTCGTCAAGCTCGACGGCGCGGTGGAGTCCGCGGTCCGGCTGGGCGTCGCCGACGCGGTCGCCGACGTGGTCGAGACCGGCACCACGCTGCGCAAGCAGGGCCTCGAGATCTTCGGCCCGGTCATCCTCGAGTCGGAGGCCGTGCTCATCTCGTCGCCGACCACCGCCGCCGGGGTGGACACGCTGGTGCGGCGGCTGCAGGGCGTCATGGTCGCCCGCCAGTACGTGCTCATCGACTACAACCTCCCCGTCGCGCTGCTCGACCGGGCCGTCGCGCTGACCCCCGGGGTCGAGTCGCCGACGGTGTCGCCGCTGGGGGAGCCGGACTGGGTCGCGGTGCGCGTGATGATCAAGCGCGACCAGACCAACCACATCATGGACGCCCTCTACGAGCTGGGCGCCAGGGCCATCCTGGTCACCTCGATCCACGCGGCGCGCATCTGATGGCGGTCGCGGTCAGGGTCATCCCGTGTCTCGACGTGGCGGCCGGCCGCGTCGTCAAGGGCGTCAATTTCGAGAACCTGCGCGATCAGGGCGATCCGGTCGAGCTGGCGAGGCGGTACTTCGAGCAGGGCGCCGACGAGCTGACGTTCCTCGACGTCACCGCGACCGTCGACGACCGCTCGACGACCTACGACGTGGTGCGCGCGACGGCCGAGCAGGTGTTCATCCCGCTGACCGTCGGCGGCGGCATCCGCAGCGTGGAGGACGTGGCCCGGCTGCAGGGCAGCGGCGCCGACAAGGTGGGCGTCAACTCCGCCGCCATCGCCCGGCCGGAGCTCATCGCCGAGATCGCGGTCCGCTTCGGCGCCCAGGTGCTCGTGCTGTCGCTCGACGTGAAGCGCTCGGCGGCGACGCCCTCCGGCTTCGTCGTCACCACGCACGGCGGCCGCACCGAGACCGATCTCGACGCTCTGGAGTGGGCCGCGCGTGCCATCGAGCTGGGCGCGGGGGAGCTGCTGGTGAACTCCATCGACGCCGACGGCACCAAGGAGGGGTTCGACCTCGAACTGATCCGCGAGATGCGCGCGATCAGCTCGGTGCCCGTCATCGCCTCCGGAGGCGCGGGCAAGGTCACCGACTTCCCGCCCGCGATCGAGGCGGGTGCCGACGCGGTCCTCGCGGCGAGCGTCTTCCACCAGGGCGAGTTGACCATCGGCGACGTCAAGGCCGAGCTGCAGAAGGCAGGAAGGGAGGTCCGCGCATGAGCGAGACCACCGCGACGATCCTCGAGCGCATCCGCTTCACCGACGCCGGGCTGGTCCCGGCGATCATCCAGCAGTGGGACACCCGCGAGGTGCTCATGATGGGCTGGATGGACGCGGAGGCGTTCCGCCGCACCATGACGGAGGGCCGGGTGACCTTCTGGTCCCGCTCCCGTCAGGAGTACTGGCGCAAGGGCGACACCTCCGGCCACGTGCAGTACGTGAAGGCGGCAGCGCTCGACTGCGACGGCGACACCCTCCTGGTGACCGTCGATCAGATCGGCGCCGCCTGCCACACCGGCACCCGCACCTGCTTCGACGCCGACCAGCTGGAGCCGGTCGTCGGCGAGAGCCCGGAACTCGCGCCGGAGGACCTGTGATCGCCACGGCGACCGGAACCACCACCCGGGACGCGTTCGACGCCCTCGTCGCCGGGCACCGCGTCGTGCCCGTCGTGCGCGAGCTGTTCGCGGACTCCGAGACGCCGGTCGGCATCTACCGCAAGCTCGCGGCAGGCCGCCCCGGCACCTTCCTGCTGGAGTCGGCGGAGCAGGGCGGCATCTGGTCGCGGTTCTCGTTCGTGGGTGCCGCCTCGTTCGGCGTGCTCACGCAGCAGGGCGACGAGGTCCGCTGGCTCGACTACGGCGTGAGCGCCGAGCGCGCGCGCGGCGCCCAGGCTGAGCAGGTCGCCGGCGCGTCCGGCGTGCGCCCGCTCGATGCCCTCGCCGCGCTGCACGCTCGGTGGCAGACCCCGCGCATCCCCGGCCTCCCGCCCCTCACCGGCGGCCTGGTCGGCTTCATCGGGTGGGAGGCGATCCGCCAGCTGGAGCGGCTGCCCGATCGCCCGCCCGCCGATCACGACGTGCCGGGTCAGGCGCTCGCCTTCGTCGCCGACCTCGTCGTCGTCGACCACCGCACCGGCACGGTGAAGCTCATCGCCAACGCGCTGTGCGACGGCGCCGAGCCGGCCGACGCGCTCTGGGCGGACGCGCAGCGACGCCTCGACCGCATGCAGCGCGAGCTCGCGCAGCCGACCGAGGCGCACCTCGCCGCGGTCGACCTCGGCGCACCGGCCGAGCCGGAGTCCCGGACGCCGCGCGACGACTTCCTGGCGTCCGTCGAGATCGCCAAGCAGCGCATCGTCGACGGCGACATCTTCCAGGTCGTGCTGTCGCAGCGCTTCGAGCTGCCGTCCCCGGCCGACGCCGTCGACGTGTACCGGGTGCTGCGCACGCTCAACCCGAGCCCGTACATGTACCTGCTGTCGCTGGAGCGGCCGGACGGCGCCGCCTATCAGATCGTCGGCTCCTCCCCGGAGGCGCTGGTCAAGGTGCAGGAGTCGCGCGCGTTCACGCATCCCATCGCCGGCTCCCGGCCGCGCGGGGCGACGCCGGAGGAGGACCTCGAGCTGGAGGCGTCCCTCCTCGCCGACGACAAGGAGCGCGCCGAGCACCTGATGCTCGTCGACCTCGCCAGGAACGACCTGCTCAAGGTCTGCACGGCCGGGTCGGTCGAGGTCACCGAGTTCATGCGGGTGGAGCGGTTCAGCCACATCATGCACATCGTCTCGTCGGTGGAGGGCGACCTCCGCGACGACGCCTCGGCGATCGACGTGTTCCGCGCCACGTTCCCCGCCGGCACGCTCTCCGGCGCCCCGAAGCCGATGGCCCTGCGGATCATCGACGAGCTGGAGCCGGCGCAGCGCGGCGTGTACGGGGGAGTGATCGGCTACTTCGACTTCGCCGGCGACGCCGACCTCGCCATCGCGATCCGCACGGCGACGCTGATCGACGGCCGCGCTCTCGTGCAGTCGGGCGCGGGCCTCGTCGCCGACTCCGTTCCGGAGACCGAGTTCGAGGAGACCCAGAACAAGGCGGCGGCGCCGCTGCGCGCGGTCGCCATCGCCGGGGCGATGAAGCGGGTGTCCGGTGACCACTGAGCCGGCCGAACCGCGCACGGCCAGGAGCCGCGGCCGGCGCGCGAAGTACCTCACGCTGCTCGTGATCGTCGTCGCGAGCGGCCTGGTGCTGCTCGCCGCCACGCAGACATGGTTCAGCGTCGCCCTGACGGACACGGCCGAGCACGGCGCGACGATCGCCGTGGCCGGCTCGGCGGCGGCGCCGGCGCTCACCGCGCTGGCGCTGGCCGGGCTCGCGCTCACCGCAGCGCTCGCCATCGCCGGGCCGGTGTTCCGCATCGTGCTCGCGCTGCTCGGCGTGCTGCTCGGCGGCTCGATCCTGTTCTCGGCCGGGAGCGCCATCGCCGACCCGCTGCGCGCCTCGACGTCCGCCGTGACCACGGCGACCGGCGTCGCCGGGGAGGCGTCCGTCGAGCGCCTCGTGCACGGGGTGACGACGAGCATCTGGCCTTGGGCGGCCATCGTCGGCGGCGTGCTGCTCATCCTCGGCAGCGCCGCCGTCGTCGTGCTGTCGCGGCTCTGGCCGGGCGCGTCGCGCAAGTACGAGACCCGGTTCCAGACGGCGGAGGGCGGAGACGCCGCCGCGGCACTGGCGGCCGCCGCGGGTGCCGCGACGATCGACGACGGCGCCGCGCCCGACGCCGACCTCGACGCCGACGCCGACGCCGACGATGCCGTGTCCGACGAGGACGAGGCCCGCGCCGTCGCCGAGGGCGGGAGCGAGGCGGGCCCGGCCTCCCTCGACCGCGACACCGCGATCGACAGCTGGGACGACCTCAGCCGCGGCGACGACCCGACCCGCTGAGCCGGGCCGCTGAGCCGGACCGCTCCTCCCCAGCCACTAGACTGGATCCGTTCCGAAAACCCGTGCGCGCCCCCGATGCGCGCGCACCCGACGTGCAGGAGTCCCATGAGCAGCGAGTCAGTCGAGCCAGGCCACGGTCACTCGCCGGCGGCGTGGACGGCCGTGATCATCATGCTGATCGCCTTCACCATCGGCGCCGTCGCGTTCTTCTTCGATGCGCCGATCGTCGTCTGGGCGGCGGCCGGTCTCGCCGTCATCGGCCTCATCGTCGGCTGGATCATGAAGCGCGCGGGGTACGGCGTCGGCGGCTCCAAGTACACGCCGAAGGGCCACTGACGCGTGCTGGCGGACCTCGTCGCCGGCGCCCGCGAAGACGCTGAGCGGCGCCGCGCGGAGCGCCCGCTCGCCGTGGTGGAGTCGGCCGCGCTCGCGCAGGCCCCGGCGCTCGACGCCCTCGCGGCGCTCGCGCCGGCCGAGCGCGTCAAGATCATCGCCGAGGTGAAGCGCGCGAGCCCCTCGCGCGGCGCCCTCGCCGACATCCCCGACCCCGCCGCCCTCGCGGCCGAGTACGAGACCGGCGGTGCCAGCGCGATCAGCGTCCTCACCGAGGAGCGCCGGTTCCACGGCTCGCTGGCCGACCTCGAGGCGGTCCGCGCCGCCGTGTCGCTGCCGGTGCTCCGCAAGGAGTTCGTCAGCGACCCGTACCAGGTGTTCGAGGCACGCGCCGCGGGCGCCGATCTGGTGCTGCTCATCGTCGCCGCCCTCGACCAGCAGCAGCTGACCGAGCTGCACGCGCTCGTCACCGAGCTGGGGATGACCTCCCTGGTGGAGGCGCACACCGCCGACGAGCTCAGCCGCGCCTTCGACACGGGTGCGCGCCTGGTGGGCGTGAACGCCCGCAACCTGTCCACCTTCGAGCTGGACCGCGACCTGTTCGGCCGGCTGGCCGACCGGTACCCGGCCGGCACGATCCGCGTGGCCGAGTCCGCCGTGAAGACCGCCGACGACGTCGCCCACTACCGGGCCGCCGGCGCCGACGTCGTCCTCGTCGGCGAGGCGCTCGTCACGAGCGACCCGGTCGCCACCCTCCACGAGTTCCTGGGAGCCTGATGTCCACCCCCGCACCCGGATCGCGACGCAACGCCGCCGGTCCCTACTTCGGCGAGTTCGGCGGCCGGTTCGTCCCCGAGTCGCTGGTCGCCGCCCTCGACGAGCTGACCGAGGCGTGGGAGGCCGCAAAGGCCGACCCCGCGTTCCACGCCGAGCTCGACGAGCTGCACCGCAGCTACACGGGCCGCCCGTCGCTCATCACCGAGGTCCCGCGCTTCGCCGAGCATGCCGGAGGCGCGCGCATCATCCTCAAGCGCGAAGACCTGAACCACACCGGCTCGCACAAGATCAACAACGTGCTCGGCCAGGCCATCCTGACCCGCCGCATCGGCAAGTCGCGCGTGATCGCCGAGACCGGCGCCGGCCAGCACGGCGTCGCCACCGCCACCGCGGCCGCGCTGTTCGGCCTCGACTGCACCATCTACATGGGCGAGGTCGACACCGAGCGCCAGGCGCTCAACGTGGCCCGCATGCGGCTCCTGGGCGCGGAGGTCATCGCCGTCAAGACCGGCTCCCGCACGCTCAAGGACGCCATCAACGACGCCATGCGCGACTGGGTGACCAACGTCGAGACGACCAACTACATCTTCGGCACCGCCGCGGGCCCGCACCCGTTCCCGGCGATGGTCCGCGACCTCCAGAAGATCATCGGCGAGGAGGCCCGCGAGCAGGTGCTCGAGCTGACCGGCGCCCTGCCGAGCGCGGTCGTCGCCTGCGTCGGCGGCGGCTCCAACGCCATCGGCATCTTCCACGCGTTCCTCGACGACGAGGACGTGCGCCTCATCGGCTACGAGGCCGGGGGAGAGGGCGCTGACACCCCGCGCCACGCCGCCACGATCTCCAAGGGCCGCCCGGGCGTGCTGCACGGCGCGCGGACGATGCTGCTGCAGGACGAGGACGGCCAGACCATCGAGTCACACTCCATCTCGGCGGGCCTCGACTACCCGGGCGTCGGCCCGGAGCACTCGCACCTCGCCGCCATCGGCCGCGCCGAGTACCGCCCGGTGTCGGACGACGCCGCGATGGAGGCGCTGCGGCTGCTCAGCCGCACCGAGGGCATCATCCCGGCCATCGAGTCGTCGCACGCCCTCGCGGGCGCGCTGGAGCTGGGCCGCGAGCTCGGACCGGACGCGATCATCCTGGTGAACCTCAGCGGCCGCGGCGACAAGGACATGGAGACCGCCGGGCGCTACTTCGACCTCATCGACGACGGGGCCGTGCAGTCGTGAGCCGGGTCGCCGACACCATCGCCCGCCGCAACGCGGAGGCCGCCGGCGCGCTGGTCGGGTACCTCCCGGCCGGCTTCCCCGACCTCTCCACCAGCATCGACGCGGCCGTCGCGCTCGCGAACAACGGCGTCGACGTCATCGAGCTGGGGCTGCCGTACTCCGACCCTGTGATGGACGGCGCGGTCATCCAGGCCGCCACGCAGCAGGCGCTCGGCAACGGGTTCCGGCTGCGCGACGGCTTCACCGCCGTCCGCGAGATCACGGCGCAGGTCGACATCCCCGTCCTCGTCATGACCTACTGGAACCCCGTGCTGCAGTACGGCGTCGACCGGTTCGCCGACGACCTCGCCGCCGCCGGGGGAGCAGGGCTCATCACGCCCGACCTCATCCCGGACGAGGGCGGCGCCTGGCTGGACGCCTCGGACCGGGTCGGTCTCGACCGCGTCTTCCTCGCCGCGCCGAGCTCCACAGACGCCCGTCTCCGGCAGGCCGTCGAGAAGAGCCGCGGCTTCGTCTACGCGGTCTCGACGATGGGCATCACCGGCGCCCGCAGCGACGTCGACTCGGCGGCCCGCACGCTCGTGGGCCGTCTCCGCGAGGCCGGTGCGACGAGCACGTGCGTCGGCCTCGGCATCTCCAGCGCGGCCCAGGTCGCCGAGGTGCTCGAGTACGCGGACGGCGCGATCGTCGGCTCCGCGCTCGTCAAGGCGCTGGCCGACGGAGGAGTGGAGGCCGCCGGACGCACCGCGGCCGAGCTCGCGACCGGCACGGCCGGGGCCCGCACGCCGCGGTAGCGGCGGCGTTCTAGACTATTGAGGCTGCGCGCCGCCGGCGCCGCGGCGTGAACGACACGGAAGGTGAGTCACGGGTGGTTGCGACCTTGAGCAGCTGGTACGCCGGCATCCCCAGCCCGGGGCCCGAGTGGCAGCAGATCCCGATCGACATCTTCGGGCTGCACTGGCGGATCCAGACGTACGCGATCTGCATCCTCATCGGGATCATCGTGGCGGCGATGTGGACCTCCCGCCGCCTCACCAAGCGCGGCGCCGAGCCGGGCGTCGTGCTCGACATCCTGCTCTGGGCCGTCCCGCTCGGCATCGTCGGCGCCCGGCTGTACCACGTGGTCACGCACCCCAACGACTACTTCTACGAGGGCGCGAACCCGTGGGCCGTGCTCTACATCTGGGAGGGCGGCAACGCCATCTTCGGCTCGCTGATCGGCGGCGCGGTCGGCGCCTGGATCGGCTGCCGCTGGACCGGGCTCCGGTTCTGGACGTTCGCCGACGCGCTCGCCCCGGCGCTCCTCCTCGCCCAGGCGATCGGCCGCCTCGGCAACTGGTTCAACCAGGAGCTGTTCGGCCTGCCCACCAGCCTCCCGTGGGGACTGGAGATCGACCCGACCAACAAGGCCATCCCGGTCGGCCTCCCCGAGGACACGCTGTTCCAGCCGCTGTTCCTGTACGAGATCATCTGGAACGTCATCGGCGTGATCGTGATCGTCTGGCTGGAGCGCCGGTTCCGCCTCCAGTGGGGCAAGGCGTTCGCCGTCTACCTCATCTGGTACGGGCTCGGCCGTTCGTACCTCGAGTCGATCCGGATCGACCCGAGCGAGTTCTCTTTCCTCGGGATCCCGACCAACGTCTGGGCCGCGTTCGTCGCCGTGGTGCTGGGCGTCGTGATCTTCATCGTGCAGTCGCGCCGCCACACCGGACTCGAGCCGAGCCCTTACCGGCCGGGTCGTGAGTGGGTCCGGCCCGATGCTGAGGTAGACTCGGACGACACTGACCTGGATGACGAGGGCTCCGCCGATGACGACGGGGTGCCCGCCGGGTCCTCCGCAGCCACCGCCACAAGCGGACCCGGCTCGAAGTAACACCCCGTCAGGCGATACCCGCAAGCACCCTCCCCACCGCACCGTATCCCCGGGCCGCACACAGCCCGGACCGCGTCGGAACCCCTCCCACCTCCCCTGGGCCGATGGCGTCCCCCCGCATCCACGAACAGTGAGGACGGTCGAAAGATGGCGCTCACGCCTCCCCATCACCGCTTCGGCAGCCTTCCCGGCAAGCAGGGTCTCTACGACCCCGCCGACGAGAAGGACGCGTGCGGCCTCGCCATGGTGGCGACGCTGCGCGGCACCGCCGGTCACGACATCATCGACGCGGCGCTCGAAGCGCTGCGCCACCTCGAGCACCGCGGTGCCGTCGGCTCCGACGCCGGCACCGGCGACGGCGCGGGCATCATCACGCAGGTGCCCGACGCCTTCCTCCGCGCGGTGTCCGGGTTCGAGCTCCCCGCCGCCGGAAGCTACGCGGTCGGTAACGCGTTCCTCCCGACCGACGCGGGCGAGCGCGAGCGCGTCAAGGCCGCGGTGGAGGCGATCGCCGCCGAGCAGGATCTCACCGTCATCGGCTGGCGCGAGGTGCCGGTGCGCCCCGACGAGCTGGGCACCCTCGCCCGCGAGGCGATGCCCGTCATCGAGCAGCTCTACGTCGCGAGCACGCGGCTCGGCGAGGCGGGGGAGCCGGTCTCCGGCATCC
This sequence comes from Leifsonia sp. KNZ12-8B, assembly GCF_056755495.1. Lineage (NCBI taxonomy): Bacteria > Bacillati > Actinomycetota > Actinomycetes > Micrococcales > Microbacteriaceae > Leifsonia > Leifsonia sp. KNZ12-8B. The sequence goes on along the minus strand of NZ_JBPGXM010000074.1, from coordinate 7,106 downwards.
AGCTCGACCGGCAGACCTTCTTCCTGCGCAAGCGGGCGGAGCGCGAGCTCGACCTGTACTTCTCGTCGCTGTCGAGCCGGACGCTCGTCTACAAGGGCATGGTGACGACCCTCCAGCTGGAGCCGTTCTACCCCGACCTGTCCGACCAGCGCTTCGCCTCCAAGCTCGCGCTCGTCCACTCCCGCTACTCCACCAACACCTTCCCGTCGTGGCCGCTCGCGCAGCCGTTCCGGATGATCGCCCACAACGGCGAGATCAACACCGTGCAGGGCAACCGCAACTGGATGCGCGCCCGCCAGTCGCAGCTCGAGAGCGAGCTGCTCGGCGACCTCGGCGCCGTGTTCCCGGTCGTCACGCCCGGCGCGAGCGACTCGGCGTCGTTCGACGAGGTCGTGGAGCTCATCTCGCTGTCCGGCCGCTCGCTCCCGCACGCCGTCATGATGATGGTCCCGGAGGCGTGGGAGAACCAGACCGAGATCGACCCGGTCCGCCGTAGCTTCTACGAGTACCACTCGATGCTCATGGAGCCGTGGGACGGCCCCGCCGCGATCGTGTTCACCGACGGCTCGCTCGTCGGCGCGACCCTCGACCGCAACGGTCTGCGCCCCGGCCGCTACGTCGTCACCAACGACGGCCTCGTCGTGCTGGCGAGCGAGATCGGCGTGCTCGACTTCGAGCCGAGCCGCGTGGTGCGGAAGGGCCGCCTCCGTCCCGGCCGCATGTTCCTCGTCGACACCGAGGCCGGCCGCCTCATCGAGGACGACGAGATCAAGTCGCAGCTCGCCTCCGGCGCGCCGTACGGCGAGTGGCTGGACGAGGGCCGGATCAACCTCAAGGACCTGCCGGAGCGCGAGCACATCGTGCACACCCCGGCCTCGATCACGCGCCGTCAGCGCACCTTCGGCTACACCGAGGAGGAGGTCCGCATCCTCCTCAAGCCGATGGCGACCACCGGTGCGGAGCCGCTCGGCGCGATGGGCTCCGACACGCCCGTCGCCGTGCTCTCGGAGCGTCCGCGCCTGCTCTTCGACTACTTCACCCAGCAGTTCGCCCAGGTGACCAACCCGCCGCTGGACTCCATCCGCGAGGAGGTCGTCACCACGATGAAGCTGGGCCTCGGCCCGGAGCGCAACCTCCTGACCGCCGGTCCGGAGCACGCGCGCCAGGTCGTGCTCGACTTCCCGGTGATCGACAACGACGAGCTGGCGAAGATCCAGCACATCGACCCGCGTCCCGGCAGCCGCCTGACGACGACGGTGCGCGGCCTGTACCGCGTCGAGTCCGGCCCTGACGCGCTCGAGCGCCGCCTGGCCGAGATGTGCGACGAGGTCGACGAGGCGATCGAGGCGGGAGCGCAGTTCATCGTGCTCAGCGACCGCGACTCCGACAAGGACCTCGCGCCCATCCCGTCGCTGCTGATGCTCGCTGCCGTCCACCACCACCTGATCCGGGCCGAGACCCGGATGAAGGTCGGCCTGATCGTGGAGGCCGGCGACGTGCGCGAGGTGCACCACGTGGCCCTCCTCATCGGCTACGGCGCCTCGGCGATCAACCCGTACCTGGCGATGGAGACCTGCGAGGAGCTCGTCCGCTCCGGCATGATCGCCGGCGTCTCGCCCGAGAAGGCCGTTAAGAACGTGATCAAGGCGCTCGGCAAGGGCGTGCTGAAGATCATGTCGAAGATGGGCATCTCCACGGTGTCGTCGTACGCGGGCGCCCAGGCGTTCGAGGCGGTCGGACTCAGCCAGGAGTTCGTGGACCAGTACTTCACCGGCACGACGAGCAAGCTCGGCGGCGTCGGGATGGAGGTCATCGCGGCCGAGAACCTCGCGCGCCACGCCGCCGCCTACCCGGGCGAGGGCGCCGCCCACGCGCACGAGCGTCTCGCGACCGGCGGCGAGTACCAGTGGCGCCGCGACGGCGCACCGCACCTGTTCAACCCGGAGACGGTGTTCCGCCTCCAGCACGCCACCAGGACCAGGCGCTACGACATCTTCCGCGAGTACACGAAGCTCGTCGACGACCAGTCGGAGTCGCTCATGACGCTGCGCGGCATGTTCCGGCTCAAGACGGGCGAGCGCCCGCCGGTGCCGCTCGACGAGGTCGAGCCGGTGGAGTCCATCGTCAAGCGGTTCTCGACCGGCGCGATGAGCTACGGCTCCATCTCCAAGGAGGCGCACGAGACCCTCGCGATCGCCATGAACCGGCTCGGCGCCAAGTCGAACACCGGTGAAGGCGGCGAGGACCTCGACCGCCTCCTCGACCCGGAGCGGCGCAGCGCGATCAAGCAGGTCGCGTCCGGCCGGTTCGGCGTCACGTCGATGTACCTGACGCACGCCGACGACATCCAGATCAAGCTCGCCCAGGGCGCGAAGCCCGGCGAGGGCGGTCAGCTCCCGCCGACCAAGGTGTACCCGTGGGTGGCGCGGACCCGGCACGCTACCGCCGGCGTCGGCCTCATCTCGCCGCCGCCGCACCACGACATCTACTCGATCGAGGACCTCAAGCAGCTGATCTTCGACCTCAAGCGCGCCAACCCCGGCGCCCGGGTCCACGTGAAGCTCGTGAGCGAGTCGGGCATCGGCGCGGTGGCGGCCGGCACGGCGAAGGCGCTGGCCGACGTCATCCTGGTCTCCGGCCACGACGGCGGCACCGGAGCCTCCCCGGTCAACTCGCTCAAGCACGCGGGCACCCCGTGGGAGCTCGGCCTCGCCGAGACGCAGCAGACGCTCATGCTCAACGGCATGCGCGAGCGCGTCGTCGTGCAGGTCGACGGACAGCTCAAGAGCGGCCGCGACGTCATCGTCGGCGCGCTGCTCGGCGCGGAGGAGTTCGGCTTCGCCACGGCGCCGCTGGTCGTCTCCGGCTGCATCATGATGCGCGTCTGCCACCTCGACACCTGCCCCGTCGGCGTCGCCACGCAGAACCCGGAGCTGCGCTCCCGGTTCTCGGGCAAGCCGGAGTTCGTGGTCAACTTCTTCGAGTTCATCGCCCAGGAGGTGCGCGAGTACCTCGCCGAGCTGGGCTTCCGCTCGCTCGACGAGGCGATCGGCCACGCCGAGCTGCTCGACGTCGACCGCGCCATCCAGCACTGGAAGGCGTCGGGCATGGACCTGTCGCCGATCCTGCACGGCCCGGCGTTCCCGGACACCGCCCCGCGCCGCAACGGCCGCGCCCAGGACCACGAGCTGGAGGAGCACTTCGACAACCAGCTCATCCACGCGGCGCAGGACGTGCTGGCGAACGGCGGGACGCTGCGGCTGAGCCTCCCGATCCGCAACACCGAGCGCGCGGTCGGCACCATGCTCGGCCACGAGGTCACGGTGCGGCACGGCGAGAACGGCCTCCCGGCCGGCTCGATCGACATCACGCTCACCGGCTCGGCCGGCCAGTCGCTCGGGGCGTTCCTGCCCTCTGGCATCACGTTGCGGCTGGAGGGAGACTCCAACGATTACGTCGGCAAGGGCCTCTCGGGCGGCCAGATCGTCGTCCGCCCGCCGCGGGACAGCGCGTTCGCGGCCGAGGAGAACGTCATCGCGGGCAACGTGATCGGCTACGGCGCGACGCAGGGCAGCATGTTCATCCGCGGCATCGTGGGCGAGCGGTTCCTGGTCCGCAACTCCGGAGCGACCGCGGTCGTGGAGGGCGTGGGCGACCACGCGCTCGAGTACATGACCGGCGGCCTCGCCGTGATCCTCGGCAGCACGGGCCGCAACCTCGGCGCCGGCATGTCGGGCGGCACGGCCTACGTGTACGAGCTGCAGGAGGGGCGCGTCAACCGCGACTCGCTCGCGAGCGGCGAGCTGGAGCTGCTGCCCCTTGGCAGCGGCGACATCGAGATCCTGCGCGACCTGCTCGAGCGGCACGTCGCCGAGACCGGCTCCGAGCTGGCCCAGCGGATGCTCGACGACTTCGACGGCACCGTCGCGAAGTTCGTGAAGGTGCTGCCGCGCGACTACGCCGCCGTGCTGCAGATGCGCCAGGAGGCCGTCGACGAGGGCCTCGACCCCGACGGCGAGATCGTGTGGAACCGGATTCTGGAGGTGACCGGCGGATGATGCTGCCTGATCCCAAAGGCTTTCTCGAATCGGAGGTGACCGGTGGCTGACCCCAAAGGCTTTCTGAAGGTGACCGAGCGGGAGCTGCCCAAGCGCCGCCCCGTCTCGGTCCGGCTGATGGACTGGAAAGAGGTCTACGAGGCGCAGGACCCGGCGCAGCTGCGCCGGCAGGCCGGACGCTGTATGGACTGCGGCGTCCCGTTCTGCCACCAGGGCTGCCCGCTCGGCAACCTCATCCCGGAGTGGAACGACCTGATGTGGCGCGGGGAGGGCCGCCAGGCGATCGAGCGCCTGCACGCGACCAACAACTTCCCGGAGTTCACCGGCCGGCTCTGCCCGGCGCCGTGCGAGTCGTCGTGCGTGCTCGGCATCAACCAGCCGGCCGTGACGATCAAGCAGGTCGAGGTGTCGATCATCGACCAGGCGTGGCAGAACGGCTGGGTGCAGCCGCACCCGCCGGAGCGCCTCACCGGCAAGACCGTCGCCGTCGTCGGCTCCGGCCCCGCCGGCCTCGCGGCCGCGCAGCAGCTGACCCGCGCCGGCCACACGGTCGCCGTGTACGAGCGTGACGACCGCATCGGCGGCCTGCTGCGCTACGGCATCCCGGACTTCAAGATGGAGAAGAAGCACCTGGAGGCCCGGCTCAACCAGATGATGGCCGAGGGCACCCGCTTCCGCGCGGGCGTCAACATCGGCGTCGACATCACCTGGGACGAGCTGCGCGCCCGCTACGACGCCGTCGTGATCGCGACCGGCGCGATGGTGCCGCGCGACCTCCCGATCCCGGGTCGCGACCTGGCCGGCGTGCACTTCGCGATGGAGTACCTGGTTCAGCAGAACAAGGCGGGCGCCGGCGACGACGTGTCCGGGCAGATCACGGCCGACGGCAAGCACGTCGTCGTCCTCGGCGGCGGCGACACCGGTGCGGACTGCATCGGCACCGCGCACCGCCAGGGCGCCGCGAGCGTCACGAACCTCGCCATCGGCAAGCAGCCGCCGTCGGAGCGCCCCGCGCACCAGCCGTGGCCGATGACCCCGACCCTGTTCGAGGTGCAGTCGGCGCACGAGGAGGGCGGCCAGCGCGAGTACCTCGCGTCGACGGTCGAGTTCCTCGCCAACGAGTTCGGCGAGGTCCGCGCGCTGCGCGTGGCCGAGACCGAGTACCTCGACGGCCGCCGCGTGCCGAAGGCCGGCACCGAGCGCGAGATCCCCGCGGACCTCGTCCTGCTCGCCCTGGGCTTCACCGGCCCGGAGCAGGCCGACCTGTCCGGCCAGCTGGGCCTCCCGTTCGACGAGCGCGGCAACGTGCAGCGCGGCGGCGACTACCAGACCGGCGAGCCCGGCGTCTTCGTGGCGGGCGACGCCGGCCGCGGCCAGTCGCTCATCGTGTGGGCGATCGCAGAGGGCCGGGCGGCGGCGGCCGCCGTCGACCGGTATCTTGAAGGGGAGACGCAGCTGCCGGCCCCGGTCCGACCGACGGACCGCGGCATCCTGGTCTGAAGCGCCAGCCCGCGCCCGCGGGGCACAATCCACCGAATCACGCGCCCATCCGCGGCGCAGAAAATCACGGAGCGAACGTAGAAGCATGAGAAGGGCGAAAATCGTCGCGACCCTCGGGCCGGCGACCTCGAGCTATGAGAACATCCGCGCGATCATCGACGCGGGTGTGGATGTGGCCCGGATGAATCTGAGTCACGGCAGCTACGAGGTGCACGAGGGCGTCTACGCCAACGTGCGCAAGGCGGCGGACGACGCGGGCAAGCCCGTCGCCGTGCTTGTCGACCTCCAGGGTCCGAAGATCCGCCTCGGCAAGTTCGAGGCCGGCCCCTACGAGCTGGCCGAGGGCGACATCTTCAAGATCACCACCGAGGACATCATCGGCACCAAGGAGATCTCCTCGACCACGTTCAAGGGCCTGCCCCAGGACGTGAAGCCGGGCGACTTCCTCCTCATCGACGACGGCAAGGTGCGCGTGCGCGTGCTCGAGACGGATGGCACGGTCGTGACGACCGAGGTCATCGTCGCGGGCCCGGTCTCGAACAACAAGGGCATCAACCTGCCCGGCGTCGCGGTCAACGTGCCCGCGCTGTCCGAGAAGGACGAGGCGGACCTCCGCTGGGGCCTCAAGCTCGGCGCCGACCTGATCGCGCTGTCGTTCGTGCGCAACGCCGCCGACATCGAGCGGGTGCACGAGATCATGGCCGAGGAGGGGCGCAAGATCCCCGTCGTCGCCAAGATCGAGAAGCCGCAGGCCGTGGAGGCGCTGGAGGGCATCATCGAGGCCTTCGACGCGATCATGGTGGCCCGCGGCGACCTGGGCGTCGAGCTGCCGCTGGAGGCCGTGCCGATCGTGCAGAAGCGCGCGGTCGAGCTGGCCCGCCGCGCGGCCAAGCCGGTCATCGTCGCCACCCAGATGCTCGAGTCCATGATCTCGAGCCCGGTCCCGACCCGCGCCGAGACCTCGGACGTCGCCAACGCCGTCCTCGACGGCGCCGACGCGGTCATGCTCTCGGGCGAGACCAGCGTGGGCGAGTACCCGACGGTCACCGTGCAGACCATGGCCCGCATCGTCTCCTCCACCGAGGAGCACGGCATGGACCGCATCGCCCCGCTCGGCACGCGTCCGCGCACGCAGAGCGGCGCGATCACCCTGGCGGCGGTGGAGGTCGCGGACTTCGTCGAGGCGAAGTACCTCTGCGTCTTCACCGAGTCGGGCGAGTCGGCTCGCCGCATGGCCCGCCTGCGCAACAAGATCCCGATCCTGGCCTTCACGCCGGAGGAATCGGTGCGCCGCCGCATGTCGCTGTTCTGGGGCGTGGAGTCGTTCGTCGTCGACCGCGTCACCCACACCGACCAGATGGTCGCCCAGGTCGACGAGGCGCTGAAGTCGACCGGCCGCGCCGTGAACGGCGACAAGGTCATCATCATCTCCGGTTCCCCTCCCGGGATCCCCGGCACCACCAACGACATCCGCGTGCACCGCGTGGGCGACGTCCTCTGACGACGATCCCCGGTCACCGGTAGCGGAGGGCCCCCCCCCCGCGGGGG